>DASPIF010000417.1:0-5533 GCA_035629255.1 Actinomycetota bacterium
CGTCCTCATCGGGATGCAACGAGAGACCCGACGTCCTCGCGCAGATCGACCCAGCGGTTGGGTTCGAGGCCGACGAGCGAAGATGGGTTAGCGATCCACCTCGAACCAGACCGCCTTCTGACCATCAAGCGACAGTCCCCACCGGCTCGCCATCCGGTCGACGAGTTGAAGACCGAAGTGCTGGCTACGGCCATCGAAGGTCGCCCGCTCGAACTCGAACTCGGTCCCGGCATCGATCACGACAGCCCGAGCGGCGTCGTCGGTGACGTCGATCTTGAGCGTGATGTTGCCGTCCTCGTCCGGCGGCGCGTGTCGGACGGCGTTCGCCACGAGCTCGCTGACCATCAGCACGAAGTCGTCCCGAGCGGTATCCGACAGTCGCTCCGCCAAGCGCTCGCGTGCGATAGCTCGTGCCTGGACGGTCGCGCTCACGTCGTGGGGAAGGCGGTGATCCGTCACGCTGATTCCAGCCCTCAGTAGCGCCCTTGTTAGGCACCTATTCATTCCCGGACCCCGGGACCATAAACTGACGTCCCTACGAGTTCACGCAGGTGCGGTAGAAGGGATACGGGTGACTTCACCGTTCAAGGCGACGCGGGACGGGGAAGTCCTGCGCATCGTCGGCGAGATCGATCTCGGCAGCGCGTCGGAGTTCGAGGACGCCGTGCTCGCCATCACCGGCGAGGGAGACGACTGCATCATCGATCTGTCCGACCTGACGTTCATCGACAGCACCGGGATCCGTGCGGTGATCCGCGTCGCCGACCGATGTTCGCCGACGGCGCTGGTCCTTCGATCGCCTCGACCGAACGTTCTCAAGGTCTTCGACATCACCGGCCTCGAGGCGGCTGCGGAGAACGTCACCATCGAGCGGACCTGACCCGAAACCCGAACGCTCGACGGCTGCTCGGGCCCATGGCCATCAGCCTGATGGATCGAGAACGGTCTCGATCGCCGCGGGCGCGCTCCAAGCGACGGCGCGATCTCGGATCAACGGCAAGCCCCTCGGACGCCGGCCGCTCTAGCCGCGATCGGTCGTGTAGAGGTCGCAGACGAGCTGAACGAGCGCCGGTGCGTTCCGCGGAGGACTGCCGCGCCACCAGGCGAGCCACACCGGGATCGGCTGAGCGTCACGTACCGGGCGGTAGATCACTCCGGGGCGCAGGTGCTGTTGGGCGGTCGCTTCAGACGTGATGCCGATCGCTTGACCGCCGGCGATCAGCGAGAGCCAGTCCTCGACGCCGACCACCTCACGCGTCGCTTTCGGTCCTGCGTCATCCGGCCACAGATCGGGCGAGGTCGTGCCGGTCAGCGGGTCGAGCGCGAGGGTTCGCCCCGTGAGGTCGTTCATCGCGAGGCTCCGCCGCCGAGCGAGGGGGTCGGAGGTCGATAGAGCGACGTAGCGATGCTCAACGCCGATGAGTGTCGTCGTGAAGCGCTCGTCGGTCAGAGGGCGACGGACGATCGCGATCTCCGCCACACCCTCCGCCAGCCCTGCCGTTGGGCTCGTCGATTGCACGAAGCGGATCTCCGAACCCGAGTGTGCGGCCTTCCACCGCTGCTGCGCGGTCACGGTGTGACGGCCCAGCGCCCCCCACGCGTGGCCAACCCGGATCTCGGACGGCGTCTCGACGGCCACCCGGTAGATCGCCGCGCTCTCCTCCAGCACCCGCCGAGCGTGACCCACGACCCGTGCACCGGTCGTCGTCAAGGAAAGCTGCCGGGTGGTGCGTTCGAGGAGCGGCGCCCCGACCGCTTTCTCGAGTGCACCGACCGAGCGGGAAACCGACGCCTGCGACGTCTTCAACACATGCGCGGCCTTGGTGAAGCTGCCCTCGTCCACGACGGCCACGAAGGCGCGCAGCTGTCGCAGTTCAAGTTCCATACGGCAAGCGTATCGACCTATGCAACATTCGCGCTTGTCGTATGACAGAGGAGCGCCGACGCTGAAAGCATGGAGACCGCAGAGAGAGCCACGGCGCTCCCCGGGCGCCCCTCCGTCGCCCGGCTCGCGACGATGGTCGCCAGCGGGATCAGCAACCAGGTCGGTGCAGCCGCCGGAGCCCATGCCTTCAGCGCCATCGGACCGACCGGGGTCGTCGCGATCCGCCAGATCGTCGCCGCCGCCGTGCTCGTGCCGGTCGCTCGGCCATCCTTCCGCAGGATGACGTGGCCCCAGTGGTGGCCCACGCTCCTGCTGGCGGTCGTGTTCGCGACGATGAACCTGACCCTGTACATCGCCATCGACCGGATCGGCCTCGGCCTCGCCGTCACGTTGGAGTTCCTCGGTCCCCTCAGCGTCGCGCTCGCGAGCTCCCGCAGCCGCGTGCACCTCGTGGCGGCCCTGTCGGCTGCGGCGGGTGTGTACGTGCTGGTCCTCCCGGGCCCGTCGAGCGACTACCTCGGGATCGGGCTGGCGCTGATCGCGGCAGGGTGTTGGGCTGCCTACATCCTCCTGAATCGAACGGTGGGCGCGAGGCTTCCTGGCCTCGAAGCGCCGGCAGTCGCAACATCGCTCTCGGCGCTGTTGTATCTGCCGGTCGTCGTCATGTTGATCGTCCAGGGGCGGCTCGATCGGCTCCCTCTGATGTACGCGATCACCGCGGGCGTCCTTTCTTCGGTGGTGCCGTACGCCGCCGACCTGACCGTTCTGCGACACGTGCCGGCTCGCCTCTTCGGAACCTTCATGAGCACCTATCCGGTCTGGGCAGCTCTCGCCGGGCTCCTCCTGCTCGATCAGGTTCCCGCGATCCATGTGTGGATCGGGATCGCCGCGATCGCGCTGTCCAACGTCGTGGCCGTGGTCACCGCGGATCGAGGCGAGGCTCGCCTCGCGGGAACGAGCGCCGCATCGCGTCGGCGTTTGGCGATGGAGGGTCGTTGACCGCTCCCTGGGGCAAAGCTTCAGCCCGGGCTCGAGGGCGTGGCGATCGACCTCCTCGAGCTCACCCGCCGAGGACGGATCCCGGAGACATCGCTCACGCGGGGGAGGCGTGATGACCTTGATCGGCGTCGGTCGTCGCGCGCAGGCGTTTCGCGTCTCGTACGAGGGCGACGCCGTACCCCGCGACCCACAGGGTGATGACCGTCGGGCCGATGATCGTGAGCACCCTGGACACCTGGGTTGGCTCGCCGATGAACGCCTGGGCGCACCCGGCGGCGATCGACCCGAGGCCCGCAGCGACGGCGATCCACCCTGACGACGTCCGATCGGACCCGTCGAGCGCGAGTGCGAGCCCGAGCAGGATGAACGTCGCCCCTGCGAAGACGAGGTTGAACAGGCTCGCGAGCGCGAAGTTGATCGTCTCGTTGACGTGGACGTTCGCGAGGGCCGTCGCGGACCCACGCCCAGCTTCGGCCCATTCCTGAGCGAGTTGTCGAGCCGCGACACCGTCCAGGATGACGAGGAGGAGCCCGATCGTGACGCCCACCGTCGCGGAGAGGACCGCCAGGCGCGCGAGCACGCGTGAGAGCGCTCGGGTCGTTCGAGCCGCGATCGCGACGAGCCCCGCCAGCATCAGCGCGATCCCGACGACGATCGCGACGTGGATCACGGTCCACGCCGTGCTGTCGGCGATGACGCGAGCGACGCCGACGGGGTCGTTCTCGGGGGTGACGGGGTGGATCGCGTTGCCTACGCCTCCGAGGATCGAGCCGACGATCGCGGCCCATCCGCCGAGCCGGAACAGGATCCGACGTTCGGCGACGTCGCGGCCGCCGATCGTTCCGTCGCTAGCTGTCATGTCCGGCGATGTCGTCATCGTGTGCTCCCTTCGCGATCCGGATTCCAGCTACGCCCCGCCCTCGCCTCGTGACGACGCTCGTGTCCGCGACGCGGTCGTGCGAGCTGAGGCCGCCCGAGCGTGATCCGCTGGCACCGAGCGCTGCGCGCTGCGTTCGGGCGTCGATCGGGCCGAGGCGTCCTCCAGCAGCTTCCCGGTGATCTTGGCGAGTTGACGGATCTCGCCAGGGGCGAGGCGCGAGAACAGGTGTCGCTCGAGGCCGTCGTAGTGCGTGTCCTGCGCGTCCTGCAGCATGGCGAGGCCCACCTTCGTGATCGACACGATCACCGCGCGGGTGTCGCGCTCGTCCACGTCACGCCTCACGAATCCGTCGCGCTCGAGCTCCGCGACCAATCTCGACACACGGCTCTGGCTCAACGGCGCCTGCAGCGTGAGCTGCGTCATGGACAGTCGCCCGTCGGGCGAGAACGCTCCGAGATGCAGCAGGACCTCGAATCCGCGCAGGCTGATCCCGTGGGCACTGCGTAGCTCCGTGTCAAGCGTCCGGTCGAGCTGCTCGGCCGCCCGCACGAGGCCGAGGAACGCGGCCGCGTGGGTCGGGGAGGGGTACCGGATCCCGCGTCGTCCGAGCCGGAAGGCTGCGTCGCCGTCGGGGCGTGAGGTTCGGGTCTTCACCATGGCCGCATCCTACAACAAGATACTTGCGCAAGCATATATGTGTGATGTATGCTCATGCATACAACCTTCGAGAGGAGGGGCGATGGAGATCTTGATCCTCGTTGGCTCCGCCAGACGGGGTTCCCTGAACGCCCGTCTCGCGCGCGTGGCCGCGGCAGCCCGCCCGGCAGACACCGTCACGGTGATGGCCCGACTCGACCGGCTGCCCTTCTACAACGGAGACGTGGAGGCCGCAGGCGTGCCGGCCTCGGTGCTCGATCTCCGGAGCGCGGTCGCCCGTGCCGACGCCGTCGTCTTCGTTACGCCTGAGTACAACGGTACGGTTCCCGGCCTGTTGGGGAACGCGGTGGATTGGCTGTCCCGCCCGGCCGATGCATCCGTGCTGCACGGCAAGCGCGCGCTCGTGCTGTCCGCGTCACCCAGCCGCTCCGGCGGGATCCGCGCGGCCGAACACCTCAGGACCGTGCTGGGGTACATCGGTGCCGACGTCGCGCCGGTCGGGTTGAGCGTCTCCAGGGCGCACGAGCGGTTCGGGATGGCCGGTACGGATCCCGAGCTCGCCGATGAGGTCGCCCGCGTGCTCGCGGACGCTCTCGCCGGCGAGCAGACGCCCGAGGCTATCGAGTCGGCCGTCGCCGCGTGACGCGGACGATGCGACCGAACGACTCGCCTAGCTCACGAAAGGAGCACGTCATGTACGCCGTTCTGCGTCTGAACCCGCTCGATCCGGACAAGCTCGCGGGATCCTCCGATCGACTCGCCGAGTTCGACCGGATCCATTCCTCGCAGCCGGGCTACGCCGGCAGCATCACGGTCGACCTCGGGGCCGGTCGCCGCTTCGTGGTGAATCTCTGGCAGGACGAGGGCGCGAGCGAAGCGGCTTTCGAACGGCTGGTCCCCGAGGTGGATCGCCTGCTGAAGCCGCTGCTCTCGGCGCCGTCGCAGTTCGTCGGCGCCGGCCCCGTCGTCGCCATGGACCTGACAGGCGTGCGGAACTAGCCAGCTCTCCGCGGGGAGCGTCCGCTGGCCGAGGGCGCGTCGAGGCGGGATGCGGCGCCGTCTCGCCGCGACCAGCAGTCGATCGCACGTCGTGTTGCGCGATATCCATCCAT
>DASPIF010000418.1:0-5093 GCA_035629255.1 Actinomycetota bacterium
CTCGCCGCGGGGTACTACCGCGGGGAGGGCGCGATGCTGGCGATGGTGGCGCTCGGCACGTTCGCGTCGTTCCTCTGGTACATGACGGTGCCGCCGCCTCATCGGCGCAACGTCGTCTCGAACATCGCGCTGACCGTCCTCGGCATCGTGTACATCCCGATGCTGGCCGCGTACGCCATCGCGCTGCTCGGCTTCCCCGACGGCTCGGGTCTCGTCCTGGCGATCATCGGTCTGACGATCGCGTACGACATCGCCGCGTTCGGCGTCGGCTACTTCTGGGGCAGCCGGCCGCTCGCACCGAACGTGAGCCCGAAGAAGTCGTGGGAGGGCGCGATCGGCGCCACCCTGGTTGTCATCGCGGTCGCCGTGAGCGTGGTGGCCTCCACGGTCGAGCTGCTCGACACCGTGGGCCGAGCCGTCGGCCTGGCGGTCGTCGTCGCGATCTTCGCGCCGCTCGGCGACCTCGCGGAGTCGGTGCTCAAGCGGGACCTCCAGCTGAAGGACATGAGCAGCGTCCTGCCGGGGCACGGCGGGGTCCTCGACCGGATCGACGCGGTCCTGTTCGTCGCGCCGGCGGCGTTCATGTACCTCCGCTTGATCCTGCTGTAAGCCCCCCACCGCTTCCCGTCGTAGGCAGCGCCTCGGGGTACCCTTGGTCCGTGCGTACGCTGGTGATCCTCGGGTCGACGGGGTCGGTCGGGACGCAGGCCCTCGACGTCGTCCGACGTCACCCCGACCGGTTCAAGGTCGTCGGGTTGTCCGCGGGGACGAACCACGAGCTCCTGATCGGGCAGATCCGCGAGTTCCTTCCGCCGTTCGTCGCGATGGCCGACGAGGATGCTGCGAGCGACCTCCGTGAGCGGCTCGGCGGCATCCGCGGCGTCGAGATCCTCGTCGGTCCCGACGCCGCCGAGCGGCTCGCGCGCGATTCCGAGGCGGACATGGTCTTGAACGCCCTCGTCGGGTCGGCAGGTCTCGGGCCGACGCTCGCGGCGTTGCAGGCGGGTAAGTCGCTCGCGCTGGCGAACAAGGAGAGCCTCGTCGTCGGTGGTGAGCTCGTGCTCGACCTGATCAAGGGCGAGCCGGAGCGCCTGATCCCGGTGGACTCGGAGCACGCCGCGCTCGCGCAGTGCCTGCGGGGCGAGCGGCGCGAGGACGTGAAGCGCGTGGTCCTCACCGGCTCGGGTGGGCCGTTCCGCGGGTGGACGCGCGGCGAGCTCTCGAAGGCCTCGGTCAAGGAGGCGCTCGCGCACCCGGTCTGGCAGATGGGTCCGAAGATCACGATCGACTCGGCGACCCTGATGAACAAGGGTCTCGAGGTGATCGAGGCGCACTACCTGTTCAACCTCGACTATTCGCAGATCCACGTGGTGGTGCACCCCGAGGGGATGGTCCACGCCATCGCCGAGTTCCGGGACGGCTCCATGATCGCGCAGTTCGCCAAGCCGGACATGAAGCTGCCGATCCAGCTCGCGCTCGGCTGGCCGGAGCGGCTGCCGACGGGGATCGACGCGGTGCCGCTCGCCGACACCCGGTTGTCGTTCGAGCCCGTCGACCGCGAGGCCTTCCCGGCGATCGATCTCGCCTACCGCGTGGGCGAGCTCGGGTTGACGTTCCCGGCGGTGATGAGCGCCGCCAACGAGATCGCCGTCATGGCGTTCCTCGAGGGCAAGATCGCGCTGACCGAGATCGTCGAGACGGTGCAGAGCGTCGTGGACGAACACGAGGCACCCTCGTCGGTCGTCTCGGTCGTGAGCCTCGAGCGGGCCGATTCGTGGGCGCGCCGGCGCGCGGCCGAGCTGATCGAGAGCCGCTAACCGGCGATGGGTGCCGTCGGGATCGTCGCATTCATCGTCGCCCTGATCGTGGTGATCGTGATCCACGAGGCCGCCCACTTCGGTGTCGCGAGGGCGTTCGACATCAAGGTCACCGAGTTCTTCGTGGGGTTCGGCCCCAGGATCTGGTCGAGGCAGCGTGGCGAGACCGAGGTCGGCTTCAAATGGATCCCCGCGGGCGGCTACGTGAAGATCGCGGGGATGAGCCCGTACGAGGAGATCGCACCCGAGGATCGGAACCGCGTGTACGGCGCGAAGCCGAGATGGCAACGCGCGCTCGTGATCGTCGCGGGGCCCGCCACGCACTTCGTCCTCGCGTTCCTGTGCTTCGCGCTCTGGCTCGGCTTCGTCGGCGTCCCGACCGAGCGCAGCCCCGAGATCGTCGGTGTCGCGGAGACGCTCGGCGGCCGGGAGTCCCCGGCTGCGGCGGCGGGCATCGAGCCGGGAGACCGGCTCATCGCGATCGGCGATATCCGCGACCCGAGCCAGGAGGAACTCGTCGCGTTCACGCGGGCGCACGTCGGCCAGTCGATCGAGGTGACGGTGCGTCGCGACGGCGACCCGATCACGGTGCAGCTCGTGCCCGTCCTCGCGACCGTGGAGGGTCAACAGGTCGGGCGGATCGGCGTGGTGCTCGGTCCGGGACGGCTCGAACGCGAGTCGGAAAGCATCGTCGGCTCGATCACCGGCGCCGCGGACGAGGTGGGGACGGCGCTCGTCGGCACGGTGGAAGGCATCGGCCGGATCTTCGGCCCGAGCGGTCTCAGCAGGATCACCGAGCTGGTGTTCACGGACGCGCCGCGCGCACCGGACGACGCCGCGAGCGTCGTCGGGGTGAGCCGCGTCGCGGGGACGCTCGCGAGCGACGACCGCTTCGGCGATCTGCTGTACCTGTTCGCGCTCGTGAACGTGTTCGTCGGCTTCCTCAACCTGCTGCCGCTCCCACCGTTCGACGGCGGACATCTCGCGCTCCTGCTGATCGAGCGGATCCGTGGGCGCGCCGTCGATATGCGCAAGGTGATGCCGATCTCGGCCCTCGTCGCGGCGTTCTTCATCCTCTTCACTGCCGCCGTGGTCTGGGTCGACATCGTCAAGCCGCCCGTCTGAGCAGGTCGGCACCACGATCTCTCCACACGGCCGCGGGGATCCCGCGACCGGCCCTGGATACGATGATCCGGTGACCCAGCAGACGATCCTCGTCGTTGACGACGAGGAAGCGATCGCGGAAGCGGTGCGCGCGCGGCTCGAGAACGAGGGATACCGCGTCCTCGTCGCGTTCGACGGACCGCAGGCCCTCGACACCGCGGGACGCGAGCGCCCGGATCTTGTGGTGCTCGATCTCATGCTGCCGGGGATGGACGGACTCGAGGTGTGCGCGGAGCTGCAGCGCGATCGTTGGGTCCCGGTGCTGATGCTCACGGCTCGGACCGAGGAGTCGGACAAGATCGCGGGGTTCGCCGTCGGCGCCGACGACTACCTGACCAAGCCGTTCTCGCTGCGCGAGCTCACGGTCCGGGTGCGCGCGATCCTCCGACGGTTCGAACGCGTCGGCGCGCCGCCGTCGGAGGAGAGCTTGGAGCGCGACGGGATGTCCATCGACGCCGCACGGCGCCGCGTCTCCGTCGACGCGCAGGAGCTCCAGTTGACGCCCCTCGAGTTCGACATCCTCTTGACCTTGGCGCGCGAACCGGGGGTGGTGTTCACGCGGGAGCAGCTGATGGACCGGGTCTGGGGGTACCGCGACTACGCCGGCGGCCGCGTCGTCGATTCGCACGTCGCCCGTATCCGACGGAAGCTCCGCGAGGACGGCAACGAGCCGCGGTTCATCCGCACGGTCCACGGCGTCGGGTACGCCTTCCAAGAGGCGAACGGATGAGCCCGCGTCCGCTCGAGAAGCTCCCGACGATCCGCGCGAAGCTCGGTTCGGTCATCGTCCTCGCCGTCGTCCTCACGATCGCGGGGCTCGAGGTCGTCCTCGCGCTCGCGCTCCGGAACTCGTTCCGTGACGCGGACCTCGTCGATCTGCTCCGGATCGCGCAGGCGCGGAGCGTGACGGCGGGCTCGCCCGTGGCCGGAACGTCCCTCGCGACCCTGCGCGAGGGCTCGTTCGCCTGGGCCGGCGAGGAGCTGACCGAGCCGCCACGGTTCGAAGGTGGCGTCCACGTCGGCGTCGCCGACGGCATCGAGTACGCGGCTGTGCCGCTCCGCGACGGGACGGGCGGGATGCTCTACGCGGTCCGTCCCGAGCCAGGGTTCTGGTCGGCGACCATCGGATTCTTCCTGCGGTTCTGGTGGCAGCTGCTCGCGGCGGGCGCCGTCGCCGCCGCCGTCGCGCTGTTGATCGCTCGGTGGGTCGCGCGCGGGATGACGCAGCCGCTTCGCGACATGGCCGGTGCCGCGCGCGAGATGGAACGAGGTGCGTACGGGCAACGCGTCGTGACGGCATCGCGGGACGAGGTCGGGCAGCTCGCGATCGCGTTCAACCGGATGAGCGGCGAGCTCGAGAGCCTCGAGAAGCTGCGGCGGGAGCTGGTGGCCAACGTCTCGCACGAGCTGAAGACGCCGATCTCGGCGCTCCGCGCCCACCTCGAGAACATGATCGACGGCGTGGAGCCCACGGCACCCGACACGCTGCAGGTGATGCTGGGGCAGTCCGAACGGCTCGGCCGGCTCGTGGATCAGCTCCTCGAGCTGTCGCGCCTGGAATCGGGAGAGATCGCGCTCCAGCGTGAGGCGGTGCCCCTCGAGCCGCTGATCACCCGTGTCCGTTCGGAGATCTCGGTGACGCCCCGCGGGGGCGCGTCGGTGATCGACGTCCAGGTGGAACCCTCGCTGGCCGTCTTCGCGGATCCCGAGCGCGTGCATCAGGTGCTGTTCAATCTGCTCGACAACGCCGTGCGCTTCACCCCGCCGGGCGGCCGGATCGCGATCGTCGCGACGCGCGAGGACGCCTCGGTCGGGGTGTCCGTCCGCGACACCGGTCCCGGGATCGCGCCCGAGCACCTCGCGCGCGTCTTCGAGAGGTTCTACCGGGTCGATACCGCGCGCTCGCGGGACGAGGGGGGCACCGGCATCGGTCTCGCGATCGCGCGCTCGGTCGTCGAGGCGCACGGGGGCCGCATCTCCGTGTCCTCGGAGCCCGGCGAAGGCGCAACGTTCACGTTCGAGCTGCCCGCGGCCGATCTGCCCGCGGACGCGGTCGTCGTTCGACCGTCGGGAGGGGGCACCGGGACGACGCGTGGCCCGGCGGCGGTCGGC
>DASPIF010000419.1:0-8704 GCA_035629255.1 Actinomycetota bacterium
TGATGGACGAGCCGCTGTCGAACCTCGACGCCAAGCTGCGCGTGCAGATGCGCTCGGAGATCGCGCGGATCCAGCACGAGCTCGGGGTCACGACGCTCTACGTCACGCACGACCAGGTCGAGGCGATGACGATGGGCGACCGCGTCGCGGTGATCCGCAAGGGCGTCCTGCAGCAGGTCGACACGCCGCAGTACCTCTACGAGCACCCGAACAACCTGTTCGTCGCGGGCTTCATCGGCTCGCCGTCGATGAACCTCGTCGAGGCCGAGCTCAAGCTGACCGACGGCGGCGGCACGGTGTCGTTCGCGGGGCAGTCGCTGTCGCTGCCGAAGGAGACGATCGGCGAGCGACCCGGGCTGCGCGCCTACGACGGCAAGGAGCTGATCCTCGGGATCCGACCGGAGGACATGGAGGACGCGACGCTGATGACCGACGCGCCCGCCGACCGCCGGCTGACGGCGCCGGTCGTGCTGACCGAGGCGCTCGGCGCGGACGTCGTCGCGCACGTCACGATCGCCGCGCCGGCCGTGATGACCGAGGACGTGAAGGAGCTCGCGCACGACGTCGGCGCGGAGGCCGTCGAGGCGGTCGAGTCCTCGGCGCGCTCGGGTGAGTCCACGTTCCTCGCGCGGCTCAGCCCGCGGACCGGCGCGAAGCAGGGCGAGTCGATCGAGCTCGTCGTCGACACCGGTCGCCTGCACTTCTTCGACATCGGATCCGGTCACGGCATCTACGGAGGCGACGAGACCTGATCGCCGAGGAGCCCTTCCCCGAGGGCTTCCTCTGGGGCGCGGCCACCTCGGCCTACCAGATCGAGGGAGCCGCGAGCGAAGACGGACGCGGGCCGTCGATCTGGGACACGTTCTCGCACGCGCCGGGGAACACGCTGGACGGCGACACCGGCGACGTCGCGTGCGACCACTACCACCGGTTCGAGGAGGACGCGGACCTCGTGGCCGAGCTCGGCCTCGACGCGTTCCGGTTCTCGATCTCGTGGTCGAGGGTCTTCCCGGACGGACGTGGACCGGTCAACCGACGCGGGCTCGACCACTACCGGCGCGTCGTCGACGCGCTCCTCGCGAGGGGGATCGCCCCCGTGGTCAACCTGTTCCACTGGGACCTGCCGCAGGCGCTCGAGGACATCGGGGGATGGGTGTCGCGCGACACGGCCGAGCGCTTCGCCGAGTACGCGGCGACCGTGCACGATGCGCTCGCCCCGGACGTCCGGCTCTGGATCACGATGAACGAGCCGTGGGTCGCCGCCTGGCTCGGCTACGCCGAGGGCGTCCATGCACCGGGTCGCCGCGACGTGCGCGCGGCGCTCGCCGCGAGCCATCACCTGCTGCTGGCCCACGGGCTCGCGGTCCGGGCCATGGACGAGCCCGAGGTCGGGATCGTGCTCAACCTCGAGCCGCACCGTCCGGCCCGGGCCCATCCCGACGACGAACGCGCCGCCCGTCTCGGCGGCCAGCACATGAACGAGCAGTTCCTCGGTCCCGTGTTCGGCCACGGCTACCCGGATGAGCTGATGGCGCACTACGGCGACGTGCGCGACGCCGACCTCGTGCACGAGGGCGATCTCGAGACCATCGCGCAGCCGCTCGGCTTCCTCGGCATCAACTACTACCGCCCGCAGACGGTCACGGCCGACCCCGAGACGCCCGGGGTGACCGAGCCCGTCGTGGGTTCCCTCGGGTTCTGGTACGTGATCACGAGCGGGACGCCCGTGACCGCGATGAACTGGCCGATCGACCCGAGCGGGCTCACCGAGCTCCTCTCCTGGGTCGGCACGCGCTACGCCCCCGCGCGGATCCTCATCACCGAGAACGGCGCCGCGTTCGACGAGGCGCCCGGCCCGACCGGCGTGATCGAGGACCTCGATCGCGTCGCGTACCTCTCCGGGCACCTCGGGGCGGTCCGCGCGGCGATCGCCGCCGGCTCACCCGTCGAGGGCTACCTCGTCTGGTCGCTGCTCGACAACTTCGAGTGGGCGTACGGGTACTCGAAGACGTTCGGGATCGTGCACGTCGACCTCGCGACCCAACGCCGAACCCCGAAGGCGAGCGCCCGGTGGTACGCCGAGGTCGTGCGCACGCATGGCCGAGGGATCTCGCTCGGGACGACGCGAGGGGGCGAAGGTGGGCGCGACGCGGGTTGAGGGGGTTACGGTGGGCTCAACCCCTCGCATCGAAGTTGACCGTAAAGGACACAGAGGGATGGAATAGCCCCCTCGGGGGAGAAGGAGGGACCGCATGCGACGTCTGAGGCTGTTCGCGGTCGCGCTCGTGATGCTCCTGGTCGCGGCGGGATGCGCGGGCGACGACGGCGACGGTGGTGGTGGCGGCGGCGGTGGTGGCGGCGGTGTCGAGCAGGAAGAGGACACCGGCCAGATCAACGTCTTGAACGCGCTGTCCGCCGAGGAGGGCGAGGCGCTCCAGACGATCATCGACGACATGATCACGCCCGAGGTCGATTACCAGGTCGAGATCGAGGCGTCCGATCAGTTCGAGGAGCAGTTCCAGATCCGCGCCGAGGCTGGGACGTTGGACCTCATCCTGCTGCCGCAACCCGGCGCGATCCCGGACAAGATCGACACGGCCGTGTCGCTCGAGGATCTCGGGTTCGACCTCGGCGAGCTCGGCGACACGTTCGGCGAGTACTACCTGTCGCTGGGTGAGGTCGATGGCGAGCACTACGGCTTCCCGACGAACGCGAACTACAAGAGCATGGTCTGGTACCCGAAGGACGATTTCGACGCGGCCGGGTACGAGGTGCCGACGACGTGGGACGAGCTGATCGCTCTGTCCGACCAGATCGTCGCCGACGGCGGGACGCCGTGGTGCGTCGGGTTCGAGAGCGGGACGGCGACGGGTTGGCCGGCGACGGACTGGCTCGAGGAGATCGTCCTCAAGACGGCGGGCGTCGAGACCTACCAGCAATGGGCGACGCACGAGATCCCGTTCAACGATCCGGTCGTCGTCGAGGCCGCCGAGATGTTCGGGCAGATCATGTTCACCGAGGGCTACGTCCTCGGGGGCGCGGATCAGACGGTGGCGATCCCGTTCGGCGACGCGCCCGCGCCGATGTTCGAGGACCCGCCCGGATGCTGGCTGCATCACCAGGCCACGTTCATCTCGGCGTTCTTCCCGGAGGGCACCGAGGCGGGCGTGGACTACGACTGGTTCCCCTTCCCGGCGATCGAGACCGACGACACCCTGATGGCGGGCGAGCTCGCGGTTGCGTTCTCGAACCGCGCGGAGATCGTCGACTTCCTCGAGCGCTTCAGCTCGGAGGACGTCCAGTGCGCGATGGCGGGCGACCCGGCTCTCGGCCGTCTCTCGCCGAACGTGAACGTCGGCGAGGACTGCTACGCGAACCCGATCCTCGGCGAGGCGTCCCAGATCCTCGCGGAGGCGCTGGCGAACGGGACCGCCGGCTTCGACGCCGGCGACCAGATGCCGGCTCAGGTCGGTTCGGGGAGCTTCTGGACCGGCATGGTGGAGTACATGCAGGGCGGGCCCGAGTCGCTCCAAGGGGTCCTGGAGGACATCGAAGCGAGCTGGCCGGAGTCGTGACGGCGTAGGTCGCGCTGAGGGATACCCGGACGGGGCGGTCGTAGGGACCGCCCCGTCCGCGAGACGGATCGAGGGGTGGTGTGACGGCGACGAGCGGACCGGGAGAAGGAGCGGCCGTCGCCCCCGGGGGCGCGAGCCACGGGCTCGTCTGGGTGCTGCGTCTCGTCGTCACGCTCCTCGTGCCGATCGTGGCGTTCCTCCTGTTGTGGTTGTCGTTCGATTACCTGCGGGACGAGGACGCGAACCGCCTGCTCGTCGTGGTGGTCGCCGTGCTCGTCGGCGTGTTCGGCGTCTTCTTCCTGTACTGGGGGATGAACCGGGCGCTCGAGTGGGTGCCCGAGCGCCTACGCGAGGGCGTACGCCCGTTCATCTTCATCGGGCCCGCGCTCGTGATCCTCTCGGTCTTCCTCGTCTATCCCGTCTTCAACACGTTCCTCATCAGCCTGAAGGACGCCACCGGCGACAGCTTCGTCGGACTCGACAACTTCACGTTCCTGTTCACGGACGACAGCATGTTGCGGTCGATCAGGAACACCGCGGGATGGATGATCCTCGTCCCGATCGTCGCGGTGTCGATCGGACTGTTGTTCGCGACGCTCGCCGACCGACTGCGTCGCGGCGAGGCCATCGCGAAGTCGATGATCTTCCTGCCGATGGCGATCTCGTTCGCCGGGGCCGCCGTGACGTGGCGGCTGATCTACAGCTTCCGACCCCAGGGGTTCGGATCGAACATCGGCCTGCTCAACGGGATCATGTCGGGGCTCGGACAGGAGCCGGTCGCGTGGCTTCAGATCCAACCGTGGAACAACCTCTTCCTCATGGTGATCATGGTTTGGATGCAGACCGGGTTCGCGATGGTCGTCCTCTCGGCGGCCATCAAGGCCATCCCCGACGAGATCATCGAAGCCGCGCGGATCGACGGCGCCAACGAACTTCAGGTGTTCCGCCGGATCATCGTCCCGAGCATCCTGCCGACGATCGTCGTCGTCACGACGTACATGGTCATCAACGCACTGAAGGTGTTCGACATCGTCTTCGTCATCGGCAGCGCCGAGGCGAACGGCACGGAGGTCATCGCGGAGCGGATGATCGACTGGTTCTTCATCAGCAACCACGACGGTCGAGGTGCGGCGATCGCCGTCCTCCTCTTCGCCGCGGTCGTCCCGGTGATGATCTGGAACGTGCGCCGCTTCCGCGAGCAGGAGTCCATCCGATGAGCTCGCCGACGATCCCGCCGTCGGTCGCGACGGACGTCCCGCGGGGGTCGGTCGCGATGCGCGATACCGGGAACGTGGGCACGGATCGCGGTGGTGGGTGGTTCGTGCGCATCGCGGTGCTCGTCATCGTCCTGATCTGGTTGATCCCGACCGCCGGGGTCCTCGTGACGTCGTTCCGGCCGGAGTCCCTCGTCGATTCGACGGGCTGGTGGACCGCGCTCGGCCATCCCTTCCGCGCGGCCGAGTGGACCCTCGAGAACTACCGTGCGGCTCTCGAGACGGCGGGCTTCGGTAGCGCGTTCCTGAACAGCTTGGCCGTCGCGATCCCGGCGACCGTGATCCCGATCACGATCGCCGCGTTCGCCGCGTACGCGTTCTCCTGGATGGATTTCCGCGGTCGGTACATCCTGTTCGTCCTCGTGGTCGGGCTGCTGGTGGTCCCGCTCCAGATGGCATTGATCCCGATCCTGCGGCTGTACTCCCAGGGCGCCGAGCTCGGACCGATCCAGCTGTTCCCCGATCTCGATCTGAACGGGACGTTCCTCGGGGTGTGGCTCGCGCACACGGGGTTCGGGTTGCCGCTCGCGATCTACCTGCTCCGCAACTACATCGGTTCCTTGCCGTCAGAGATCATCGAGTCGGCCAAGATCGACGGCGCCGACCATTTCACGATCTTCATGCGGCTGATCATCCCGCTGTCGGTTCCGGCCCTCGCCGCGTTCGCGATCTTCCAGTTCCTCTGGGTGTGGAACGACCTGCTGGTCGCGTACGTCTTCCTCGGCGGGACGTCCGAGACCCGGGTCCTGACGATCGCGCTCGCAGGCCTGGTCGGCAGGGAGGGTGAGAACTGGCATCTCCTGACCGCGGCAGCGTTCATCTCGATGATGCTTCCCCTCCTCGTGTTCTTCTCGCTGCAGAAGTACTTCGTCCGCGGTCTCACGGCGGGCGCCGTCAAGGGATGACGCTCAGGCGGGGGACGCGAACGCCTCTCGCCGGTTCGGCCTCCCTGTCGCCGCAGCGCAAGTGGCGTGCGATCACGATCGCGACCGTCGTGCTGGCCCCGGCGATGTGGTCGATCGTGATCGGAGTTGTTGCCGTCGGCAGCGATGACGCTGATGCGCCGGCCGCGGGGCCGCTCCTGGCGCTCGGTCTCTGCGTGATCCCGTTCGTGTTCCTCGCGCTCGCGTTCCTTTCGGAGCATCCGCGGCCGTCGTCGGCCGTCTCGGCCGCGATGGTGCTCTGTGTGCTCGTGGGGATCCCGGTCTCGGCGTTCGCGGGGGATGCCGTGACGGGGCTCGTCGCCGGCATCGGGGCGGGAGGCGTCGTGGCGCTCCGCGCGGATCTCGACCACACGTGGAAGGCGCGGGCGCTCGCCGTGCTCGCGGCGTCCGCCTATGCGTTCGTCTTCGTGCGGCTGGCCGGTGAGCTGTTGCTGCTGATCTCGCCGGTGCTCCCGTTCACGAGCCTGGGGGTCGTCGACCACCTTTCCGAGCGACGAGCGACGCGCCGCCGCGCGGCGCCCGTCGGGCGCTCCTGATCGCCGTCAGGTCGCCCGAACGACGACGCCGTGCCATGCGCCGAGCTCGAGCGCCCCGTCGATCACTGCGCCGTCCATCGCCCGGTCGGTCGAGATCTCGACGGAGCCAGCTCGGACGTCGACCGATGCCGGCCGGTCGGTGAGGTTCACGGCGACCGTCGTCGCGTCGCCGCGTCGCCACGCCCAGACGCCCGGCAGTGCCTCGATCGGGTCGTACGCGCCGGCGCGGAGGTCGTCGCTCGCGTGACGGAGCGTGATCAGATCGCGGGTCAGGCGGAGCATCGATCCGGGGTCGTCGCGCTGCGATGCGACGTCCCGACCCTCGGCGTCGCCCACCGGAAGCCATGGCTCGGCATCGCCGGTCGAGAAGCCGGCGCCATCGTCCGACGTCCACGGCATCGGCGTGCGGCAGCGATCGCGGCCCTCGGCGGCTGAGGCCCGGCGGCCCACCGTGTCGCGGATCCGATCCTCGGGCACCTCGACCTCGGTCATCCCGATCTCATCGCCGTAGTACAGGAACGGCGTCCCCCGCAGGGTGAGCAGGATCAGCAGGGCACACCGGATCGCGGGCTCGCGACCGTCGCACCACCGCGTCGGGAACCGACCGAGGTCGTGGTTGGAGGCCATCCAGGCGGGCTGCGCGTCCGTCGGCAACGCGAGCTCGGTTGCGGACACAATCTCCCGCAGCTGCGACGCGTCGAGGTCAGCGAACGCGAACGGGAAGTTGAAGCAGAGATGCAGCTGGTCGCCGGCCGCCCCGTGGTACCTGGCGAGCGCGTCGAGGTCGAACACCCATGTCTCGCCGATCAGGACGCGCCGTGGGGACGTCGCGTCGGAGATGGCCCGCCAGCTGCGCAGGATCTCGTGCGTCTCGGGCCGGTTCATGCTGTACACGTGCCGCTGTCCCTGGCGGCGGATCGGGCCCGGATCGTCCTCGGTCGTCGGTGGGTTGTCGCGGAGGTGGCGGTCCTTGACCAGCCCGTGCGCGACGTCGATCCGGAATCCGGCGACGCCGCGATCGAACCAGAACCGAATGATGTCCTCGAACTCGTCGCGGACGTCGTCGTTCCACCAGTTCAGATCGGGCTGCTCGTCGAGGAAGTTGTGGAGGTAGTACTCGCCGGTGCGCTCGTCCAGCGTCCATGCGCTGCCGCCGAAAACCGACCGCCAGTTGTTCGGCGGCACGCCGTCGGCGCGGCCGGCCGCCCACACGTACCGATCGCGCATCGGTGACGTCGTCGACGAACGAGACTCCACGAACCACGGGTGCCGATCGCTGGTGTGGTTGGGAACGAGATCCAGGACGACGCGGATCCCTCGCGCGCCGGCCTCCGCGATGAGTCGGTCGAGGGTCGTGAGGTCGCCGAGGTCCGGGTCGACGTCGCGGAAGTCCGAGACGTCGTAGCCCCAGTCGAGGTTCGGGGACCGCGTGATCGGCGAGAGCCACACGCCGTCGACTCCGAGCCACGACAGATGATCGAGGCGCTCGATGACGCCCTCGAGGTCCCCGATGCCGTCGCCGTTCGCGTCTCGGAAGGACCGGACGTAGATCTGATACAGGACGCCGTGACGCCACCAGGTGTCGACGTTCGGGTCTTCCACGAGGCCGAGTATGTCGCGTCGGGATCGGCCGCGGCCGCGACGGCGCCGGGCTAGGCTGCGCTCGTGCACACGCTGGCGATCATCGTTCGATCGAGCGCGCGGTCGTCCGAGGTGGCCAGGTGATCGTCTGCGTCGCCGCGAACCCGTCGATCGACCGGCTGTTCGAGGTCGACCGGGTGGAGCTCGGCACGATCCACCGACCCGACGCGTTCGTGATGGTGCCCGGCGGCAAGGGTCTCAACGTCGCGCGCGCGGCGGCGTCGCTCGGCGCCGACGTCCTCGCGGTCGGCATCCTCGCCGGCCACGCGGGGCGCTGGCTCGAGGAAGCGCTTGCCGGCGAGGGCGTTCCCGCGGCCTTCGCCTGGGCGGAGGGCGAGACGCGCTCGTCGCTCTCGGTCGCGGACCGCGCGACCGGCGGGCTGACCGAGTTCTACGAGCGCGGGGACGACATCGGACCGACGGCTGGACGCGGCTCGAAGACGTCGTCCGCGAGTCCCTCGTCGGCGCCACGTGGATGACGATGAGCGGGAACCTGCCGATAGGTGCGCCCGAGGACGGCTACGCGCGGTTGATCGGCCTCGCGCGCGATGCCGGTGTTCGGGTGGCGCTCGACGCTCGCGAGGACGCGCTCGCCGCAGGGGTAGCCGCGCGACCGGACATCGTCAAGGTGAACGCCGAGGAGGCCGAATGGCTGCTCGGCGAGCATATCGTCGACGTCGAGGACGGCGCCGCGGCGGCGAGGCAGATCCGCGACCGGCTCGCCGCCGGCGCGA
>DASPIF010000420.1:0-8581 GCA_035629255.1 Actinomycetota bacterium
GTCCAGATTCCAGGAGGGGTTCGCGGTCGAGACCTCGGATCTCACCTCGGCGAGCGAGATCCTCGCGCGGTTCGGCGAGCTCCCGGGGTTGTCCCGCCTGCTCGAGCGGCTCGGCGTCGAGGAGGAGAGCCCCGGCGTCGCCGCCTCGGCGATCGAGTTCGCGCTGGAGGGCCTGCACCTGTCCCGCCGCCTCAACAAGGACGAGGACGCTCGTGGCGGGACGACCTATCGCGGCGTCGACGCCTGACCCGGCGTACGCGCGGCCTCGACGCACGTACGACCCATAGGATGCGGCTGCCGTGAGCGAGCTCCATCGATGGATCGGGTTCCTCGTCGTCGGCGTGTTCGCGCTCGGCTGGCTGTTCGGACTCGGGTTGGGGATCGCGCGCCGTCAGGCGGGCGACCTGTTCTGGCGATGGCTGATCATCGCCCAGATCGTCGCGTTCGCCCAGGCAGTGGCCGGCGTCATCCTGCTCCTGCTCGGTCGGCGCGCGACCGATGGGCTCCACATCGTGTACGGGGTCGGGCCGCTCGTGATCCTCGGGATCGCCCACGCGCTCGCTCGGGACGACTCGTTCAGGGCGCGGCCCTGGGTCCCGTTCGCGTTCGCGTCGTTCATCTCTTTCGGGCTGTCCCTCCGGGCGCTGATGACCGGCCTCGGGTGAGCTGACCGGGTCGCCCGAGGCCGGCGCGGCCGTTACCCTCGTCCGCATGCAGGACGACGAGGTCTCCTCGTTCGCGAAGACGTTCAGCCGATTCGCCGAGGAAGTCCATCGCGTCGCGAGCCAGCAGAGCGTGGCGCCGATCCGCGATCTGCTCGCGGCGCACCTCGCCGCCGACCCCGCGATCCTGCCGGTCGTCGCCGAGTCTCACGCACCCTACGACCACGTCAACCTCCAGGTCGCGATCGAGGCGTTCCTCGACGCCGACGGACGCCCGCATGAGCTGATCGGGCTCACCGGGCAACAGCGGCGATGGATGTCGCTCGCGGACCTGATATCGGCGAACGAGCACTCCGGCGTGATGATCGGTTCGGTCGACTACGCCAACCTGCCGACCGGACCGGACGACACGAAGGCGTGCGTCGCGTTCGGTCTGTACCTCATCGACGACCGCGGGACCAAGCTCGCGGCGCTGGTCAGGCTCGGCGGCGAGGAGACGGGGACGCCGGGGGTCGGCGTCGAGATCGTGTGCGCCGACCGCGAACGCGCGCGAGCGATGCACGACGAGATCCGACGCTTGATGGTCGAGCGGAACGTTTTCCGTCGGCAGATGATCTCGTTCGGGGAGCCGCGGATGGGTCGCGTCGCGGCGGGTCCCATCGTGTTCCATCGTCGCCCCCTCGTCGAGCAGGACGCGATCGTCTTGCCGCCAGGTGTGCTCGATCGGATCGAGCGGCATGTCTTCGGGATCGCGGAGCAACGAGAGCGGCTCCGAGCCGGCGGTCAGCACATCAAGCGCGGGTTGCTGCTTCATGGACCACCGGGGACCGGGAAGACGCTGACCGCCCGCTACGTCGCCGGCCGGGCGACGAGCCATACCGTCGTGCTGCTGACCGGCGGCGGTCTCGGGATGGTGCGAGCGGCATGCGCGCTCGCGCGGATGCTTCAGCCGTCGATCGTGATCCTCGAGGACGTGGACCTCGTCGCACAGCACCGGATGTACAGCGACTACGGAAATCCACTGCTGTTCGACGTCCTGAACGAGATGGACGGCATGGACGAGGACGCGGACGTCGCATTCCTGCTGACGACGAACCGTGCTGACCTGCTCGAGCCGGCGCTCGCGGCGCGGCCCGGACGCATCGATCTCGCTGTCGAGGTCCCGCTTCCGGACGACGACGCCCGGCACCGACTGTTCGAGCTGTACGCGCGAGGCATCGACGTCCATGTCGACGACGTCGTGTCCATCGTGGAGGCGACCCGGGGCGTCACCGCGTCCTTCATGAAGGAGCTCGTCCGCGCGGCGTCGCTGACGGCGGCGCTTCGCGCGGCCGACGGCCGGATCCTCGTTGAGGACGCCGACGTGCGTGACGCGCTCGAGGGGTTGCTCGACGAGTCCAACAGGCTCACGAGGTTGCTGTTGGGCGCGGCCGGACAGGAGGCGGCCGGCGTCGCGTGGCTCGACACGGACGGCGAGTGATCGGATGCACCGGTTCGGTATCCGTGGGCCCCTGCCAGGCGACGAGGATCTCGCGCTCGTCGCGCGCGAGCTGCTCCGGCTCGATCCGTGGTCGTTCTGGAGCGCCGAGCTCGACGACCGCGCCGACGCCGCATTCGCGGTCGTCGGTCGGACCGGAGCGTTCGCGGTGGGCGTCTGCGCGCTCGAGGGCTACCTGATCGCGGACGGTCGTCGACGGTCGTCGGGTCGAGGGATGGCGGTCGCTCCATCGCGCCGCGAAGCGGCTCCGGGGACGTCTGGGTGAGTTCGGCGCGTCGCACGTCGCCGTGACGCCGATGCTCGCGCTCGCGCGCGCCGCAGCGGGTGGGCCCCGAGATCACCGCGGCGTGCGCGTCGTTCGTCTCGACGACCTCGTCGGCGAGGTCACGCGTCGGCCGCACGTCCTCGACCCGAGCACGGCGCAGCGCGTCGTGTCGGGGTTTGGGCGCGTGCTGCGCGGCCCCGGAGGCGCGGAGCCGGACCCGACGGACTGAGGAGGAGGCATCCGTGCCTGCGGCGTGCACGGATGCCGCGGGGATCCGCGGAAATAGGTATCAAGGACGTCCTCCATACGGCCGATGCGAATCGAGCCGTGAGGGTTTTCCCGAAACTCGACGCACGTCCCCGCCGTTCGGCGCGGGCGCTGCGTCCTGCCCTCTCGTCGCTGCTCACGCTCGTCCTCGCGCTCGCGGGCGTCTGGGGCACGGCGATGCCGGCGTCGGCCGCGCCGGCGCTGTCGATCACGCCGATCACCTGGAACATCGTGGGTCTCGACCACAACGCGCCCGTAACGGCCGGTCCGGACACGTTCGCCTCGGGAGCTCGGGTCTGCAACACCGGGGACGCGCCCGCGGCGAACGTCGTCTCGTCGTACGTCTGGGACTCGGCGAACAGCTACATCGACACCACGGGTCTGACGACGCTCTCGGTCGCATCGCTCGCAGCGGGCGCGTGCACGGACTTCTACTACAACGTCGTCGTCGCGCGGACGGCGGCGGCCTTCGGTACCGCGCGCCGGTTCCACATCACCGCGGCCGCGGACGGACTCGGGACCGTCAGTACGCCCACGCCGCGCGAGATCTACGTCGAACAGCTGCAATCGCAGAACCGGAACCAGATCACCTCGATCACGGGTCCCTCGAACGTCGTCGTCGGCAACACGTATACCTACGTCCTGACGTCGGACACGTCGTCGTCGTTCGAGCAGTGGTCGTCGTTCCTCAACTTCCCGAACTTCGCGTTCCAGATCGTGTCCGTCAGCGCGACCTACACGCAACCGGGCGGCGCGACGAACTCGACGATCTACGCCGACGGATGCGGCTTCCAGCAGAACCCGACGCTGGCCAACTACCGCGAGTGCGTCGGTCCCCCGAACTTCCCCGACGGCGCCGTCGGCGGCACTGCGATCACGACGTACCAGGTGAAGATCCTGTCCTCGGGCGCGTTCGGCATCAACGCGCTGATCTACGACAAGTCCGGCGGCAGCTACCACTACAACTCGGACTGGGGCGCCGGAGGGAAATCGGTGACGGCGGTCGAGGAGGCCGACGTGTCGATCACGAAGAGCGGGAGCGTCGATCCGGTGATCGCCGGGGAGGACCTGACCTATACCCTCAACGTGACCAACGCTGGCCCATCGACCGCGCGCGACGTGACGATCAGCGATCCGCTGCCAGCAGGGACCTCGTTCGTCTCGGCGTCGGACGGTGGCACGAACATCGCCGGCACCGTGTCATGGGCGATCGGCGACCTCTCCGCGGGTGCGAGCGTCAGCCGGACGCTCACGGTGACCGTCGACGCGAGCCGCCAGGCCGCGCTGTCCAACACGGCGTCGGTCACGACCACCACGACGGACACGGATCCGGTGAACAACGCCGTGACCGAGGGCACGACCGTGCACACGTCTGCGGGCGTCTCGCTGACGAAGACCGATTCCGTCGACCCGGTCGTCGCGGGTCAGGACGTGACCTACACGATGACCGCCGTCAACGAGGGCCCCTCCACGGCGCGGGACGTGCAGATCACCGACGCGATCCCCGCCGGCACGTCCTTCGTGTCCGCGTCGGACGGCGGCGCGCTCGCGGGCGGGGTCGTGACGTGGGACCTCGGAAGCCTAGCCGCGGGTCAGAGCGTCGACCGCACGCTGACGGTCCACGTCGCCGAGGGGCGGCTGGCACCGCTCTCGAACACCGCGAGCGTGACGACCGCCACGACGGACGTCGACCCCTTGGACGACAGCGACAGCGAGGCGACGACCGTCGCGATCTCCGCAGACCTCTCCGTGTCCGTCGATGACGTCGTCGATCCCGTGGACCTCGGCGAGGACATCACGTACGAGATCCTCGTATCGAACGGCGGGCCGTCCGACGCTGCGAACGTCGACGTCGAGGCGGCGCTCCCCGCCGAGCTGACCTTCGTCGCCGCCGACCCCGAGTGCTCGTTCGCCGGAGGCGTCGTCACGTGCTCGCTTCCGACCCTCGCCGCGGGCGCGGCTCACACGTTCACGGTCGTCGCGTCGCCCCTCGCGGCGACGACGGTGACCCTTCCCGTCGAGGTCTCCTCCGACGCGACGGACCCGGACGCCTCTGATGATGCCGACGCCGAGCAGTCGGTCGTCGACGCCCCCCTCGTAACCGACGCGGATCTCGCGGTCTCGATCGCCGATCTCGCGGATCCCGTGCCCGTGGGCGGCACCCTCGCGTACACGATCTCGGTGACGAACACGGGTCCCGCGAACGCCTTCGGCGTCGAGGTCGAACAGATCCTGCCGACGGGTGCCGCGTTCGTCTCGGCGACGCCCTCGCAGGGCTCGTGCGTCGAGGTCGCCGGGACCGTCACGTGCGCGCTCGGCGCGATCGCATCGGCCGGTACGGTCACGATCGACGTCGTCGCGGACGCGCCCGGTGTCGCGGGGACGGCGAACTCCGGCGTGACCGTCGACGCCCTCTCGCCGGACCCGGACCCGAGCAACGACGCCGACGACGAGGACACCGAGGTTCGCGCCCTCTCCGCCGATCTCTCGCTCGTCAAGACCGACCTGGCGCCGTCCGTCGTCGCCGGCGGCTGGACGATCTACACGCTGACCCTCACGAACCCAGGCCCCGACGAGGCCCCGGCCGGCGTCGTGATCACCGATGTCGCGCCGGCGGGCACCTCGCTGAGCGAGTCCGAGGCCGACTGCTCCATCGCCGGCGTCACCCTCACGTGCACGACGCAGGCGGCGATCCCGGTCGGTGGCTCGGTCGTCTACGCCGTGACGCTCTCCGTGGCTCCGAGCTACGCCGGCGCCACCCTCTCCAACTCGGCGACCATCACCGGATCGCCGGTCGACGACCCGGACCCGTTCGATGACGTCTCCACCGACGCGGACGTCGTGGTCCGCAACGCCGATCTCGTCGCGGGCGTCACCGATACGCCCGATCCGGCCGTCCTCGGGAACGCCGTGACGTACACGCTGACGGCCACGAACGACGGCCCCTCGGACGCCCAGAACGCCGCGGTGACGGCGATCCTGCCCGCCGAGCTGACGTTCGTGTCCGCGGATCCCTCATGCGCCTACGATCCGGGTCTCGCGATCGTGCTCTGCGACGCAGGGACGCTCGCCGCCGGCGGCGTTGCGACCTTCGACATCGTCCTCGAGCCGACCGTCACCGGTGTGGTCGCGCTCGATGCGGTCGTCTCGACGTCCACCCCCGATCCGGACGCGTCGGACGACACCGCGGTCGCCGCCACGACGGTGGACGCGGCACCGCTCCTCCCCGTCGACCTCGTCGCGGGACTCGCCGACGCGCCCGACCCCGTGAACACGTCCGGCGCGCTCGCGTACACGCTCTCGGCCCAGAACACCGGTCCGGGTGACGCCGCCGACGTCGATCTCGTCCAGGCTCTCCCCGCCGGAGTGACGTTCGTCTCGGCGAGCGCCGGCTGCTCCCACTCGGCGGGGCTCGTCACCTGTTACGTCGGGGCGATCAACGCCGGCGCGACGGCGAACCGCGCCGTCACGGTGAGCGCGCCGCCGGCGGTGCAGGCACTGTCGAGCTCGGTCCTCGTGACCACGAGCAGCGTCGACTCGGACCCGACGAACGACGCCGCCACGGCAACGACGTCGATGGTGCTCCCCGTCGCCGGTCCGAACGTCGCCGACGTCGGTGTCACGGTGACCGATGCGCCCGACCCGGTCGACGTGGGCGGTACCGTGACCTATGCGATCGGCGTCACGAACGCCGGCCCCGACGACGCCGAGAACACGACCGTGAGCTTCTCGCTCCCTGCGGGCGCGACCTTCACGAGCGCCACGCCGAACGTCGGGACGTGCGCGCACGCCGCGGGCGTCGTGACGTGCGACCTCGGGACGCTCGCGAGCGGTGGCGCGACCTCGATCTCGGTCGCCGCCGTCCTCACCACGGACGGGACCGCGACCGCGATCGCCGTCGTCTCGAGCGACGCGACGGACGGGAACGCCGCGAACGACACCGCGTCGGCGACGACGACCGTGGACCCGGTGGCCGACCTCTCGATCTCCAAGACGGACGGCGCGACCTCGGTGACGCCTGGGACGAGCCCGACGTACACCATCACGCTCTCGAACGCCGGTCCCTCGGCCGCGGCGGCCGGCGTGGTCGTCGCGGATCCGGTGCCCGCAGGCACCACGCTCAACGGGACGCCGCCCGGCTGCTCGGTGAATGCCGGCATCGTCACCTGTACGACGACGGCGCCGCTCTCCGCCAGCGCTACGGTGTCGTGGCAGGTCACCTTGAACGTGCCGGTGAGCTATACGGGGGTCGTGCTCGACAACACGGCCTCGATCCAGAGCTCGCCGACGACGGATCCCGTCGCCGCGAACGACTCCGCGACGGATCACGGCGTCGTCGCCGCGCCGCCGGCCGACCTCTCGATCTTCAAGGAGGACATGCCCGACCCGGTGTTCGCCGGCGAGCGGATCACGTACACGATCACCGTGTCGAACGCGGGTCCGGGACCGGCCGAGGACGTCGTCGTGACGGACGCGGTGCCGGCGGCGACCACCGTCGCCGATATCCTCGACGGCGGCTCCGAGTCGGGCGGCGTCATCACCTGGACGCTCGGGACCCTCGCGGCCGGCGCGAGCGCGACCGTTCGTCTCGTCGTCGGCGTCGACGCCAACCACGACGGCGACGTCACGAACGTCGCCTCCGTCGCGTCGTCGACGACGGATCCGGACCCCTCCGATGATTCCGCCACCGCCGTGACGACCGACGACCCGGCGGGCGTCGACCTCGCGCTCGGGAAGACGGTCGACGAGACCTCCGCGAAGCCGGGAGACGTCGTCACGTACACGATCGTCGTCTCGAACGCCGGTCCCGCCGACGCCACGGGCGTCGTGGTCGAGGACCAGCTCCCGAACGGGCTGCACTACGTCTCGTCCAAGGCCGACCGGGGTTCCTACGAGAAGGGCAGCGGCCGCTGGCTCGTCGGCGACCTCCCCGCGGACGAGGACGCGACGCTCGAGATCCGGGCCCGGATCACCGGCGCGGCCGCCGAGAGCGTCCGCAACCTGGCGACGGTCGTCGCGCTCGACCAGAGCGATCCGACGCCCGCGAACGACCGGGCCGAGGCGGAGGTCGAGGTGCTGGGCAGCGACGTCGAGATCGTGGACCCGGTCACCGATGACGAGGAGCTCGCCTACACCGGCTGGAACTTCGGGTTCGCGGTCCGCCTGGCGATGATCCTGCTGCTGCTCGGGGTCGCCCTGGTACGGCTCGGCCGCCGCCTCGAACGGCGCCCCGACGTCAGCCGCTGACCCACGTGCACCGAGGCGCGGTGGAAGACGACGCCGTGGCAGGCCGGCCACCGGAGGGCTTCCGCCGGGGCCGACGTAGGCTGACCGGGTGCGGATCCGGTACTCGCGTTGGGACGACTCCCAAGATCCCTTCGGCCCGGACCTCGCGGCCTCCGAGCTTCTCGACGACGTCTCGGAGGAGATCCTGTCGGGGGCCGGCGCGGACGGGGCGCTCGATCGGTTGCTTCGGCGGGGCATGTCCGGCCGGTTCCGCGGTCTCGATCAGCTGCGCGAACGACTGCGCTCGCAGCGCGCTCGGGCGCAGGACGCGCTCGATCTCCGAGGTCCGCTCGAGGACATCCGCGAGCAGCTGGACGAGGTCATCGATCGCGAGCGGAGCGCCCTGACCTTCGAGGCAGGTGACGACGCTCGGACCCGTGAGCTCTTCCTCGACTCGCTGCCGCCGGACGTCCCCGGCCGGATCGGCGAGCTCCAGCACTACCGGTTCATGGACGCCGAGGCGCAGCGCGGATTCGACGAGCTGATGGAGCGCCTGCGCGAGCAGGTCATGGGCGCGTACTTCCGCAACCTCACGGAGGGGATGCGCGGCATGTCGCCGGAGGATCTCACCCGCGTCCGCGACATGCTCTCCGAGCTCAACGA
>DASPIF010000421.1:0-2469 GCA_035629255.1 Actinomycetota bacterium
GAGCCGCGGCGCGGGCGTACCCGCGGCTCGCTCATTCGATGCCGGGCGGCGTCGCCGACGCCATCCCGAGCGCGTCACGCAGGCGCTCGAGCATCTCCTGCTCGCCGGCGCTGACCTGCTCGGCACCGATCCCGAAGAACCCGCCCTCCTTCGCGGCGTCCGCGCTCGCCTGCGCGGCGTCGAGGATCCAGGCGCGGTAGGCGTCGGCCTCGGACCCATCGGCCTTCGTACGGAGGATCAGGTCGATCGCGCGGAGCTCGTCGAGCACCTGTTGACCCGCCATCCCCGCCGATCCGATCCGGAAGTCGCCGAGCGGGTTCTCCCGCCGCTGCGCTCGCTCGCGGATCTCCGTCGAGATCTCGGCGACGAGCGGCACGTCGCCTTCCCTCTGCGTCGTCCGCACGGCCGCCGCCGTCTCCTTTACCGTCTCGATCGGCCCGCCCGGGTCCGCGATCGAGACCGCGAGCCCCGCGACGAGCGGCCCTCGCACGAGCCGAGCCCATTCGTCGTCGGTGTAATCCGTCCTGGTCGTCATCGTCTCCTCCGTCGGTCGGGGACCGGTTCCTACCCGCGCGGCGCTCAGTCATCCACACGCGGACACACCAACCCCATGTTCTGCAGTAGGCAACCAGCTGTGCCGTCGGAAGGGCTGGACCGTATGGACAGCGGGCCTCGCCCTCGCGGATCGGACAGCGAACCGAGCGATGGTGTCGCAGATCCCGCCGTCTCCGAAAGCCGCGCCGCGCCGGGATCGCTCGAGCACCCGCGTGAGGTCCGGATGCGGGTCAACTCCCGCACGTGACGAGATGAGCGGTTGCGATGGAAAGGCGGATGTGCGCGTTCGTCTCGTCTCGCCGGGTCCCGGTGTCACTCGAGCGGACGCTGGCCCGTTGACACTCAAGGAACCACTTGAATAATGACGACATGACCGAACGTCGTGCCAAGCGCGCGCTCTTCGACGCATTCGCTGTGATCGGCAAGGCCGTGTCGAGCGGCCGGCGCATCGAGATCCTGGACATCTTGGCGAACGGCGACCGCAGCGTCGAGGCGCTGTCCGTCCAGCTCGAACTGTCGGTCGCGAACACGAGCCAGCACCTCCAGGTGCTGCGGCGCGCCGGACTCGTGTCGTCGCAGCGCGCCGGGACGTCCGTGATCTACTCGCTCGCGACCGCCGAGGTGTTCGGCTTCGTGCGCGCGCTCCGCGAGGTGGCCGCCGCGCGCGTCACGGGGATCGGCGACCTCACCACGGCCTATCTGGGCAGGAGCGATCCGGAGCCCTCGATCTCGCGCCAGGAGCTCTCTGAGCTGATCGCGAGCGGGGTCGAGCCGCTCGTCCTCGACATCCGGCCCCGCGAGGAGTACCTCGCGGGGCACATCCCCGAGGCGACCTCCGTCCCGCTCGAGGAGCTCCCGACCGCGATCCGCCACCTGCCGAAGGACCGGGAGGTCATCGCGTACTGCCGCGGCCCGTACTGCGTGTACTCGCGCGCGGCGGTCGCGCTGCTGCGGCGTCGGGGCTTCCGGGCGCGCCGTCTCGAGGACGGCCTGCCCGAGTGGGGCGCCGAGGGGCGGGCGATCGCCCGGGGTCCGTGACTCCGCTGCTATTCAAGTAGTTCCTTGACAAGCCGGCGGCGGGCGGCGTAGCGTCGCACCACCGTCCGGTCGACGATGCCGGGTGGGGAGGGAGGTACCGATGGCTACCGTCGGGCTCGACCGCGATGACGCGATGACCGCGTCGTCGTCGCTGCGGATCGGCAGCTGGCTGATGGGCTCGGCCGCCGTCGGTTTCATCGGCTACGCGGTCATCTTCCTGGTCCGCAACTTCACCGACAGCTTCCTCGAGCTTGGCATCGGACGGAGCGAGGTCGATGTCGGCAAGGCGGAGATCGAGGCGTTCAGCCCGTCGCTGTACCACTACATCGGACACCTGCACATCGCCGTGTCGGGATTCATCGCCGCGACGGGCCTCGCCGTGCTGTTCCTCGTCGCCTTCGGCGTCCGGCGCGGGTACGCGTGGGCGTGGGTCGGCGCTGTCGCAGCACCGGTCCTCGCCCTCGCGGTCGCACTCCCGGCGCACTACCCCAACGACCTCGACACGATCGGCCACCTCGGGCTCGTGTACCTCGCGACCGTGGTGTTCGTCGTCGGGGCGCTGATGACGCTGCGTCCGGTGCTCGGATCGCGCCAGCGCTGAGACCCGCATCGTGGCGAGCTGGGCGAGCCGGCGGCGACCGATCGCGCCGCCGGCTCCGCCGATGAAGATCAGCATCGCGTGGCGATCCACCCTCGTCGGCAGTGACGTTCGACGTCGCAGCGGCGGGAGTCGAGCCTGGCGACACGCGGACGGACGCTCCGCGTGTCACTCCACCGCATCGTGGCGGTTGATCACATCGCGTGCCGCCACTAGGGCATTCAGGTGGCGGCACTTGCCGGAACTGCCCTTCGCCTGTCCCGTCGCCCGATCGGCGC
>DASPIF010000422.1:0-2603 GCA_035629255.1 Actinomycetota bacterium
GGGCCACCGAGAGCTCACCTCCCTCGCAGCCCGGATCGGCAAGCCCACTCACCGTCACGGCCGTCACGTTGCCGCCGGAGGTCTGGTAGGCGAGGGTCACCCCGTCCGAGTCGCAGGCGGGTATCGCGCTGTCGCCGGCGACGACGCCGCCCGAGATTCCGCCGAGCTCCGCCGCGGACGCGAACACGGCGGACGACAGAGTCGTCACCGTCAGCGTCACGACGATAAGGCGCTTCAACGTCACTCGAACGCTCCTGGGGTCTGCGCGCGAATCGGAAAGCGGGCCGCACACTTCGCGCGGCCCGCCGGTGGTCTTCGAGCGCTCGTGCCTCAGCCGCCCTGCACCTACGTCCGTCCTCGCTGCTTACGCGATCGAGGCGTGGACGCTTACCGTGTCCTTCGCCGGCGCCGCCGTCGAGAGCGACACGGTCGCCTGCGTCGCGAGCGGGTCGCTCGGAATCGAGACGCTTCCCGTGCCCACCTGGTCGGACGTCGCGTTCAGCAGGCTGACGCTCAGCGTCCTTCCGTCGCACGCGTTGTTGACGTTAGCCACCGTCACGCTCGTGATCTCGTACCGATCGTCGGCCGAATCCCACGACGTCGCGTAGCTCGTCGTGACGCCGTCGGTGTCGCACGACGCGACGGCCGCATTGTCTGCACCGACGCTGCCGCTCGTAAGTCCGCCCAGGCTGGCAGCGGACGCGAAGACCGCGCCGAACACTGTGAGGCCAGCGATAAGTGCCGCAACCATTCGTCTGCTCACGTCTATCTCCTTTGATCGATCCCGTTAGCCGTGGGGATCTGAGTGCCAAGCACCCTTCGTTTCGACGCCACCGTCACGATGCTCGACCCTCCAATGAGGTATGTAGACGCTGACCGCGTCGCCGCTCGGCGAGCGCTAGCGGCCGGACGCGAAGGGCATCGGCCGCGGGACGGTCAGCCTCCGAGCGCGCGGCCGCCGTCCACGACGAGCCGTTGGCCCGTCACGAAACCCGCCCTCTCCGAGGCGAAGAAGCTCACTGCGTTGGCGATGTCGTCACGCGTCCCCATGCGGCCGACGGGCACCGAGACGAGGTAGTCGTTCCGCACGCCGTCCGGGACGTCCGCATGGCGCTCGACGGGAACGAAACCGGGCGCGACGGTATTCACGGTGATCCCGAAGCGGGCGAGCTCGCGCGCCCAGCTCCGCGTAAGACCGATTTGCGCGCTCTTCGCGGTCACGTAGGCCGACCTGCCCGGAGGCGGCCGGTCCACGACCTCGGAGTCGATCTGGACGATGCGCCCGAAGCGCTGCGCCTGCATCCCGGGGAGGACTGCGCGGCCGAGCAGTACCGGGCTCTTGACGAAGAACTCGAGCTGCGCGACGTGGTCCTCCCACGCCACGTCGGGGAGCGGCGCCTCGGGTTGCGGCCCGGTGGCGTTCAGCACGAGGACGTCGACCGAACCGAGGTTCTCGGCAACGGCAGCTACGAGGTCGGCGGCCTGCCGCGCGTCCGTGACGTCCGCTGCGAACGCCTCGGCGACTCCGCCCTCGTCGCGAATGGCGTCGACGACGTCGCGCGCTGGCGCGGCGGCGTGGACGTCGTTCACGGCCACGGCCAGGCCGTCGCGTGCGAGACGTCGGGCGATCGCGCTGCCCAGGCCGCGCGAGCTGCCTGTCACGAGGGCGACGCGAGGCTGCGCCCAGCGCGCGGGCGCGACGGTTCCGAGCGCTTCGGTGTCGACGCTCATCGTCCCGTAGTCACGAGTCACGGCGCCGGCGTTACGGCGGGCTCGATCGTCCGCGCGACGACAGCGCGTCCGAGGGCCTGCCGATGCGGTCATGAGCGCCGGCGGGGGAAGCAGAGCCGATCCTGGACCCGTCGCGTCCGATGGGAGCCGCCGTGGGCGTGTCCCCGACGAGGCCGTGATCCTCGATCCGTTGCGACATTCGTCCTTCCTTCGATTCGGGGAGCCGGCACGAGGCGATCGCGCCCCGGGCAGGACTCGCCGGCGCGGCGTCGCACCTCCTCGGCATGTGGGAGGACATCTTCGACCTGCAGGTGAGCGCCGGCGAAAAGGTGCTGCGCGCGATCCTCATCTACGTCTTCTTGATCGCGATTCTCCGCATCGTCGGAAAGAGGGAGCTGGGACAGGCGAACACCCTCGATCTCGTCGTCCTCCTGCTCGTCGCGAACGCCGTCCAGAACGGCATCATCGGAGACGACCTCTCCGTCACCGGGGCGGTCATCGGCGCGGTAACGCTGTTTGCGATCAACGAGCTGGTGAGCCGGACGACGTACGCGTTCCCCTGGGCCGCGCGCGTGCTCGAGGGCGATCCGGCGCTCCTGATCTCCGGGGGCAAGCCGATTCACAGGGCGCTCCGCCGTGCCGGCATCTCTCTTCCCGAGCTTCGAGCGAGCGCGCGGCGGCAGGGATTCCCCGACCTCGCGGCCGTCCACACGGCGGTGCTCGAGACGAACGGGATCGTCACCATGTTCAGGGAGGACGAGCCCGGCTTCTACCACCCGGCCGAGCCGGGCGGACTACGGATCGGCAAGCGTCGGCGACCCGGCGGCTGACGCGCGGGCGGCTCGGAGTAGCCGTTTTCGATCGACACTGGG
>DASPIF010000423.1:0-13582 GCA_035629255.1 Actinomycetota bacterium
AACCGCCGCTCACCCTCGCCGAGCCCGAGCTCGCCGCGGATCAGGTCCATCAGATCGGCCGTATCGGTCTTGTCGAGGACGGTGAAGTCGGGCGTCAGGCCCAGCGCACGGCCGTGGAGCCGGAGCAGCCGGTTCGCGGTCGCGTGGAAGGTCCCTCCCCAGACGTGCCCGAGCTGCTGCTCGCCGGTGAGCTTCTCGGCCCGGCTCAGCATCTCGCGGGCGGCCCGCCGCGTGAAGGTCAGGAGGAGGATCCGCTCGGGCGGGACGCCGCGGTCGACGAGCCGCGCGACCCGGCACGCGAGGGTCCAGGTCTTCCCGGAGCCCGCGCCGGCGACCACGAGCAGCGGCTCGCCGAGATGCTCGACCGCGGCGCGCTGCTCGTCATTGAGGCGTTCGAGGGCGTCGAACATGCGTTCGAGCAGGGTAGAGGGCGTCTCCGACGCGCTCAAGCACCCGCAGGGGTGCCTACAGTTCGCGGATGGCGCCGGATAGCGGGACGGTCGCGACCGACGGCGAGCTCGTGCTGCGTCGCCTCCGCGACGACCCGGAGGACTACGCCTCGATGGGTCGGTGGCTCTCGGACGAGCGAGTGTTGGAGTTCTACGGCGGACGTGACGCGCCACTCGACCCAACGCGAGCCGCGGCCGACTATCTCGAGACCACAGGTCCGGACGGGCCGACGTTCGGGTGCGTGATCGAGCTCGACGCGCGACCGATCGGGTACGTGCAGTTCTATCGCTGGCTCGATCATCCGGAGGATGCGGCGAGAATCGGGATGACCGAACCGGGCGCCTACGGGATCGATCTCTTCATCGGCGAGCCGGAACTCTGGGGCCGCGGACTCGGCACGCGGACGGTTGAGCTCGTTGTCCGGCACCTCGTCGAGGAGCGCGCGGCGATGCTGATGACGCTGGACCCGCTCACGACGAACGCCAGGGCGATCCGTGCGTACGAGAAGGCAGGGTTCCGCAAGGATCGGATCGTCACGGATACGCAGCTCCACGAGGGCGAGCACCGCGACCTTTGGCTGATGGTTCGGACGGAGCCGCGGAGGTGAGCGCTTGCGGCACGTGTGGGAGCATGGCCGCATGTGCCGCAGCATCAAGCGACTGCGCGAGGGGACGACCCCCGCGACCGATGACGAGATCCGCGAGGCCGCGCGCCAGTACGTGCGCAAGGTGAGCGGGTTCGGCAAGCCGACGGCGAAGCACCAGGCGGCGTTCGACGCCGCGGTCGACGAGATCACCGCGTCCTCGAGGCGACTGCTCGAGACCGTGACCGCGACCCTCGCTGGCTAGGCTCAGCCCGGATGCCGTACCCGCTCGACCCCCGGCGCGAGGAGCTGCTCGCCATGGGCGAGTCGGCGCTCCGCTACGCGGTCGATTTCGTCTCGACCGTGGGGGATCGCTCGGCGCACGCGGGGAACGACTACGACGCCGCGGCCCGCGAGCACCGTGAGCCGCCGCCCGAGTTCGGCGGCGGGTTCGAGCCATTGCTCGGCCTCATGGACGCGATCGTCGCGAACAGCGCGAACAACGCCGGGCCCGGGTTCCTCGCGTACGTGCCCGGGGGTGGACTGTTCGCCTCGTCGCTGGCGGATCTGCTCTCGACCTCGATCGACCGGTTCGTGAACCTGTGGGGCGAGGCCCCGGTCGCCGCGCAGGTCGAGGCGAACGTCGTCCGCTGGCTGTGCGACCTCTTCGGGTACGGCCCGGACGCGCGCGGCGTCCTGAGCAGCGGCGGCTCGATGGCGAACTTCTCGGCGATCGTCACCGCGCGCAAGGACAAGCTGCCGGAGGACTTCCTCAAGGGCTCGCTCTACGTCAGCGAGCACGTGCACGCGTCGGTCACGAAGGCCGCGATGCTCGCGGGCTTCCCGGTCCGTCACGTCCGCAGCGTCCCGACGGATCCGTCCCTCCGGATGGACGTCGAGGCGCTCGAGCGCGCGATCGCGGTCGACCGCGCGAGCGGCCTCGCGCCGTTCTGCGTCGTCGCGAGCGCGGGCACGACGAACACCGGCGCCGTCGACCCGATCGACGCGATCGCCGACGTCGCGGAGCGCGAGGGACTGTGGCTCCACGTGGACGGTGCGTACGGCGGGTTCTTCCAGCTCACCGACCGAGGCCGTGAGCGCTTCCGCGGGATCGAGCGCGCCGACTCCATCACGCTCGACCCGCACAAGGGCATGTTCCTCGCGTACGGGACGGGTGCGCTCGTCGTCCGCGAGGGCCGCAAGCTCCGCGACGCGCACCACATCGGAACGAGCGCGTACCTGCAGGACCTGCCGGACGATGCCGACGTGCCGAACTTCGCCGAGTACTCGGCCGAGCTGTCGCGCGATTTCCGAGGGCTGCGCGTCTGGTTCCCGCTGAAGCTCCACGGCGTGAGCGCGTTCCGCGAGGCGCTCGACGAGAAGCTCGACCTCGCCGAGCACCTCTACGAGGCGCTCAAGGCCATGCCGGAGCTCGAGCTCCCGTGGCAGCCCGAGCTGACGGTCGTCCCGTTCCGGCTGCGTGACGCCGACGACGACGCGAACCGCGCGTTCCTCGGACTGATCAACGCGAGCGAGCGCGTGTACCTCTCGAGCACCGTCGTCGACGGCCGCTTCACGATCCGCGCCTGCATCCTCAACCACCGGACGCACCGCGACCGGATCGACGAGTGCATCGAGATCGTGCGACGCGCGGCCGCCGACGCCACCTGACGTCGTGGACGAGATCCGGACCGAGCGGCTCGTCCTGCGGCCGGTGGCCCTCGACGATCTCGACGACTACGCCGCGATGTTCGCCAATCCCGAGGTGATGCGGTTCATCGGCGACGGGACGACCGCGACGCTCGAGGAGTCGCGCGAGTGGGTCTCGACTTCCGTCGAGCGCAACGCGCGGCTCGGGTGGGACATGCGGACCCTGCGGAGGACGGACGGGACGTTCGTCGGTCGGTGCGGGATCGCGATCCGCGACCTCGATCACGGGACCGAGCACGAGATCGCCTACGCGCTCGCGCGCGGGCACTGGGGCTCCGGGTACGCGACCGAGGCCGCCTCGGCGGTCCGCGACCATGCCCTCGCCGGCGGCCGGCGGCGGCTGATCTCGCTGGTCGCACACGACAACGCGGCGTCGGCCCGCGTCGCCACGAAGGTCGGGATGGTGCCCGAGCGAGACGTCGAGTTCCACGGCTGGACGTGCACGATGTTCGCGTTGGAGCGCTGATGCCCGAGCTCCCCGAGGTGCAGGCGATGGTCGAGCGGCTCGAGGGAGCGATCGGCGGCGCGACGCTCGCCGGCGCGGACGTCCTCCAGTTCTCCTCGCTCAAGACGGTGACGCCGCGCGTCTCCGAGGTGCTCGGGTCGTCGGTCACGGGCGTGTCGCGGCGCGGCAAGTTCGCGCTGATCGAGCTCGGAGGTCCCCGGATCGCGTTCCACCTCTCGCAGGGCGGGCGCGTCGACGTCGAGATGCCGCCGAAGGCGACGAAGCCTCGCGGGGCGGTGGTGCGCTTCCGGTTCGACGGCGCGCCGTCGGTGCTCGTGAAGGAGTTCGGGCGCGAACGCAAAGCCGGGTGGTGGGTGCTCGCCCAGGGCGATGACGGACCGCTCGAGAAGCTCGGCCCCGAGCCCGACTCCCCGGAGTTCGCGTCGTTCGTCCTCGAGGGGTCGGACGCACGGCGGGTGCACACGATCCTGCGGGACCAGCGGACCGTCGCCGGGATCGGCCGTGGGTACACCGACGACATCCTGCATCGCGCGAAGCTCTCGCCGTACGCCTTGCTCGACAAGCTGTCCGCGGGGCAGCGTCGTGCCCTCCTCGATGCGATCGCGTCGATCCTGGCGGATGCGCTCGATGTCGAACGCGCGCGCGGTGGCGGCCTCCCGACGAGGATCGGTGACCACTTCACGGTGCACGGTCGCTACGGCACGCCCTGCCCCGTCTGCGGCGACGACCTCCGGCGCGTCTCGTACGAGTCGCACGAGGTCGCGTACTGCCCCACCTGTCAGACGGACGGCAAGATCCTCGCAGACCGCCGTCTCTCGCGTCTGATCCGATAGTTCGCGTTGATGAGGATCCCCTCATCTGGGCGCGACGCGTCGCCGCCTGGGTACCGCTCGCCTTGTGATCCGCCGGGACGGCTCGGTGGAAGATCCGTGAGGGAGGATTCCGATGCGAACCCGGGTGGTCGCGGCGCTCGCCGCGTTGCTGTTGCTGGCATTGCTCGTACCGGGCTCGTCCGCGAGCGCGACGATCGGGACACCGACGACGACCGGTGACCTGAAGGGGTACCTCGTCGTGCTCAAGGGCGAGCAGACCGCGGAGGGCTTCACAGCATCGGTCCCCGTCGCACAGGTCACCTCCCTCGTGACGTCGCTCGCCGGAACGGTCGCGAACGACCTGTCGAGGCAGATCGGGGTCCTGTACGTCGTCTCCGCGAACCCCACGATCGACGAGACGCTCCGCGCGTCCGGTCTCGTCGAGGAGGCCGCCGAGGACTTCTCGTGGAAGGCGCTGCCGGACGCACCGGCCGCGACCTTCGGGCCGCCGAGGGAACCGGCGCCAGACCCGGCGGACGATCCCGGCGAGACGCTTCAGTGGGACATGGCGCAGATCCGCACCGATCAGGCGCATGAGATCCAGGCGGGGCGCAGGGTCGTCGAGGTGGGCGTCCTCGACTCGGGCATCGACGGTCGGCACGTCGACTTCCTCGATCTCGATGGTGGCTCGAACGTCGACTGCACTCGCGGCCGGGATTCGCTCGCAGCACTCCCGCCGGGCGTGGGGGTGGGTCTGCCGGACCCCTGCACGGACAACCAATTCCACGGCACCCACGTCGCCGGCACGATCGGGGCGCGTGCCAACGGCATCGGGATCGTCGGGGTCGCCCCGAACGTGACGCTGATCCCGGTGAAGGTCTGCGACACGAGCGGCTACTGCTACGCGAGCGCCGTGGTCGACGGGATCACCTACGCCGGCGACCAGAAGTTCGAGGTCATCAACATGAGCTTCTTCGTGGACGACAACGAATTCCAGCAGTCGACCGAGTTCAAGTGCAGCTCCGATCCGATCCAGCGCGCCTTCCGCCACGCGGTCGAGCGCGCGATCTCCTACGCGCGGAACGAGGGCGTCACCCCCGTCGCCGCGCTCGGCAACAGCGATCAGGACCTCGCGCACCCGGTCGACGACACCGGCCAGCCGATCAGCAACGAGTGCGAGGTCGTCCCCGCCGAGACCCAGGGCGTCATCGGGACGATGTCGCTCGGCGCCGGAAGCGAAAAGGCCGGCTACTCGAACTACGGGGCCGGGATGACCGATCTAGCGGCGCCCGGCGGTCACGGGACGACGGGCGATTGCGCGACGACCATCCTGTCGACGGTGCCATTCGGATCTGGATACCTCTGCATCCAGGGGACGTCGATGGCGTCACCGCACGCTGCGGGGGTAGCCGCCCTCATCGTGAGTCAGTTCGGAACGCTCGGGAACGACGGTGACGTGAAGATGCCGCCGCAGCAGGTCGAGGACTACCTCCAGTCGACGACCGTCGATCTGGGGCTGCCGGGCTACGACGAGTGCTTCGGGAACGGACGCGTCGATGCGTTCCGCGCCGTGACGCATGACACCTCGCAGGTATCCGAAGCCAACCCACCCTGCCCCGAGTACGCCGAGTAACGACCAGCAAGCGTCCGTCGAGAGAGAGCCCCCCGTCTCCGGGCGGGGGGCTCTCGTGCGCCGTAGGCTCCGCCGCCGTGATGCGAGACCTCCGAGCGCTGCCGAAGGTGGATCTGCACGTCCACCTCGAGGGGTCGATGCGGCCGACGACCGTGGTCGAGCTCGCGGAGCGGCACGGCGTCGAGCTTCCCGCGGGACTGCGCGACGGACGGTACGAGTTCCGCGACTTCCGGCACTTCATCGACGAGTGGGTCGCCGGGCTGATGTGCCTGCACGAGGCCGAGGAGTTCCGCCGGGTCGCGCTCGAGTTCTGCGAGGACCAGGCGGCACAAGGCGTGCGCTACGCCGAGGTGTCGTTCTCGCTCCCGGATCACGCCGAGCGGTTCGACGACTGGGACGGCCCCATGGTCGGTGTCCTCGACGGATTCGCCGAAGGGCGGGAGCGCTTCGGCATCGAGTGCCGGATGTACGTCGACGTCGTCCGCGGCATCGACATGGCGCTGTCCCGGCGCGCGATGGAGACCGCGGCGCGCTACCTCGACCGCGGCGTGATCGGGATCGGCCTCGGGGGCGAGGAGCGGTTCCCACCCGAGCCGTACGCCGAGATCTTCCGCGAGGCGATCGCGCGCGGTCTGCATCGGATCCCCCATGCGGGCGAGACGCACGGGCCTGGCTCGATCCGCGGTGTGATCGAGGCGCTCGGGGCCGAACGGATCGGCCACGGCATCCGGATCCTCGAGGATCCCGCGCTCGTCGAAGAGGTCCGCGAGCGCGGGATCGGCCTGGACGTCTGCCCGACCTCGAACGTCATGACCCGCTCCGTCGCGAGCCTCGAGTCGCATCCGCTCGGCGCGATGCTGGATGCGGGACTCACGTGCACGTTGGCGAGCGACGACCCGTCGATGTTCCACTCGTTCATCGGCGACGAGTACGAGGTCTGCCGCAGCGTGCTGGGGTTCGACGACGAGCGGATCGCGGTGCTCGCGGGGAACGGCGTTCGCGCGTCCTTCGCGGACGGCGCGCTCAAGGCCGAGCTCGAGCGTGGCATCGACGACTGGCTCGCGACGGAGCGTCGGCCGGATCGCCCACGGGGGCCGACTTAGACTCGACGCGTGATCGCGTGCCCGAACTGCGGTGAGGAGAACCCGCGGAACGCGCGGTTCTGCGTCAACTGCGGGCGACCGCTCACCCCGGCGGTCGAGCGTGCCGAGGAGCGTCGGCTGGTCACGATCGTCTTCGCGGAGCTCGTCGGCTTCCGCAGGGCGACGGGGGAGTTCGACCCCGAGGACCTCAAGCGCGTGCTCGCCCCGTACCACGCGCGGGTCGCCAGGATCGTCGCGAACCACGGCGGGACCGTCGACAAGTTCATGGGCGCGACCGTCCTGTGCGTGTTCGGAGCTCCGGTCGCGCACGAGGACGACCCCGAGCGAGGGATCCGCGCGGCGCTTCGCGTGCGCGAAGCGATCGCCGAGCTCGACGAGGCCGAGCCGAGCCTGAGCCTCGCGGTGCGCGTCGGCGTCAACACGGGCGAGGCGGTCGTCGCGATGCCCGGAGTCGGTCCTCAGATCGGCGAGGCCGTGACGGGTGACGTCGTCAACACAGCGTCGCGGCTCCAGACCGCCGCCGAGCCCGGCGAGATCCTCGTCGCCGAGACGACCTGGCAGGCGACGGCGCTCGTCTTCGAGTGGGCGGCGCACGAGGCCGTCGTCGCCAAGGGCAAGGCGGAACCGGTCCCCGCCTGGGTCGCGGTGGCCTCACGGGGCCGGCAGGGCGTCGACGTCCGTCCGGTCTCGAGCTCGCCCTTCATCGGACGACGCGACGAGCTCGCGTTGGTCGAGAGCGCCTTCCGGCGGGCCGTCGGCGAGTCGACGGTGCAGCTCGTCACGATCACCGGAGAGGCGGGGGTCGGGAAGTCACGACTGATCACCGAGCTCGGGAACGTCGCCGAGGAGTGGCCGAGCCTGGTGCGTTGGCGGCAGGGGCGCTCGCTCCCGTACGGCGAGGGGCTGTCCTTCTGGGCCCTCGGCGAGATCGTCAAGGCCGACGCGGGGGTCCTCGAGTCGGACTCGCCCGGCGACGCCGATGTCAAGCTCGCGGCCGCGCTGGAGCCGTACGTGGAAGATCCGGGCGAGCGGGACTGGATCCGTTCGCGACTCGCGCCCCTTGCCGGCATCGAGAGCACCGCGCTCGATTCACCGCGGGAGGAGCTCTTCAACGCGTGGCGCCGGTGGTTCGAGGCGCTCGCGGCCGACTCGCCGTTCGTCGTGGTCTTCGAGGACCTTCACTGGGCCGACGACGCGATGCTCGCGTTCGTCGAGCACCTCGTCGACTGGACCGTCGGGCTCCCGCTGCTCGTCGTCTGCGCCGCCCGGTCCGAGCTGTATGACTCGCACCCCGAGTGGGGCGGCGGCCGCCGCAACTCGTCCTCGATCGCGCTGCCGCCTCTGTCGACGACCGAGACGTCGATGTTGATCGGCGCCCTGCTCGAGCGCGCGGTCCTGCCGCCCGAGACGCAGGCCGCGCTGATCGACCGCTGCGGCGGCAACCCGCTGTACGCCGAGGAGTTCGTCCGGTACCTCCGCGACCGAGGGCGACTCTCGCCGGAGGGGGTCGGGACGCTCGACGTCGCCGACGTCTCGGTGCCGACGTCGATCCAGCTGCTGATCGGCGCGCGTCTCGACACGCTTCCGTCGACCGAGAAGACGGTCCTGCAGGACGCCGCCGTCGTCGGCAAGGTGTTCTGGGCGGGCGCGGTCGAGGCTGTGAGCGGCCTTCCCCACGACGTCGTCGAACGCGCGCTGGACGAATCCGTCAAGCGTGAGTTCATCCGTCCGGTACGCGTGAGCTCGTTCAGCGGGCAGACCGAGTACGCGTTCAACCACGCCCTGGTCCAAGAGGTCGCCTACGGGCAGATCCCCCGCGCGGGCCGGGCGAACCGGCACATCGCGGTGGCGCGGTGGTTGCGGGCGGCCGCGGGCGACCGCGTCCTCGACGTCGCCGAGATGTTGGGCCACCACTACGGCGAGGCGCTCGCGTACGTCCGAGCGACGGATCCGGTGCGGAACGTCGCCGGGCTCGAGGCCGCGACGGGTCTCGCGTTGATGATGGCGGGAGACCGAGGCAAGCGGATCGACCCGAAACGCGCCGTCGGGTTCTACCACCGCGCCCGGGAGGTCTTGCCCTCCGACGATCCCGAGCGCCGCCGCGCGTTGCTCGAGGCGGCCGAGGCCGCGGAGGACGCGGGTCGTCTCGCCGAGTCCGAAGAGCTCTTCGACGCCGCGATCGCGGAGTACCGCGCCGTCGGGGACACGCTCGGCCTCGGCGAGGCCCTCGCCCGCCGGGCGCGGTCGGTGCAACGGATGGGTCCGGCGGCGCGCGAGCTCCTCGAGGAGGCCATCGCGCTCCTCGAGACGCAGCCGCCCGGGCCGGAGCTCACGCGGGCGTACACGCGGATGGCCGGGCACCTCTACGTGTCGGGAGAGAACGAGGCCGCGGCCGGGTGGGCGGAGAAGGCGCTCGCGCTCGCCGACCGGCTCGGCGTGGAGGACGAGGCGGTGCTGGCGCTGCAGTACCGCGGCGCGGCACGCGGACAGATCGGGGACGAGGGCGGGATGGACGACCTCCGGGAGGCGCTCCGTCGGGGCCTCGACCTTGGGCTCGGCTCGGAGGTCGCGACGACGTACAACAACCTCGCGTACGAGCTGTGGTTCTGGGAGGGGCCGGCGGCGTCGCTCCCGGTCTGGGAGGAGATGTCGGCGTTCTGCCGCGTCCGCGGGTTCGCCACGATGGGGATCTGGGCGGAGGGCGGCAAGCTCGAGTCGCTGTTCGACGTCGGCCGGTGGGACGACGCGCTGCGCGACGCGGACCGGATGCGCGAATGGGATCGCGCGCACGGCGAGACGCGCGTGAGCGTCGCCGCGATCGCGATACGAGCGTGGATCCAGCTGCGCCGTGGCGACCTCGACGACGCCGAGCGCGCGCTCGCCGAGGTCCTCCCGAAGGCGCGCGCGATCGCGTACGCCGAATATCTCGCCCCCCAGCTGATCCTCGCCGCCGAGATCGCGCTCGCGCGGGCCCGCCTCGCCGAGACGCGCTCCCTGCTCGCCGAGTTCGAGGCCCTCACCGCCAACGCGCCCGAGTACCGCGCCCTCTTCCTCCCGGTCGCGGTCCGGATCCTGGTCGACGCCGGCGAGGTCGAACACGCGGGCGAGCTCGTCGGCGAGGCCGGCTCCGCGACGTCGCGACGGCTGCGGTTGTCGCTGGTGACGTCGCGCGCCGTCGTCGCCGAGGGCCGGGGTCGGCACGACGAGGCCGTTGCCCTGTACCGGGAGGTGACCGACGCGTGGGCGAGCTACGGGTTCGCGCTCGAGGAGGCGAGGACGCGGCTCGAGCTCGGTCGATCGCTGATCGCGCTCGGCGACGAGGACGGCGCTCGTCCCGAGCTCGAGCGCGCGCGGGTCGTCTTCGGCGACCTCGCCGCCGCGCCGTTCCTGGCGGAGATCGATGCGCTCCTCGGGCGGACGGCGGCGGCGCCGGCCTAGCGCCCGCTGCGTATCCTGCGCGCGTGCCCGACCCGTTCGCCTGGCATCCCGAACCCGAGCTGATCGGGTACCGCGACCCCGTTCGCTCGCGCGCCGCCCTCGAGGAGCTCGGGCGCGAGGTGTGGGGCGCGAGCCTCGACTACCTCTACGACGAGGCGTTCCGCCGGCCCGTCGTGGCCGACGCGTACGAGGAGATGCGGAACCGGTTCTTCGGGCCGTCGAACGCGCCCGCCGTAGCGCCGCGACAGGCGTCGCCTTCCGTCGAGCTCGTCCGCGAGTTCCGCGAGCGGATCGCGCCGTACGTGTTCAACGCGCAGCACGGCGGCTCGTTCAGCTACTTCACCGCGCCGCCGCTCGTGGCCTCGATCGCCGGCGAGGTGTTCAGCCAGTGGATCCACCAGGGGGTCGACGTCTGGGCGGCGGGTCCGATCGGCGCGCTCGTCGAGGAGGAGGTCACCGCGTGGCTCCGCGCGCTCGTCGGGTTCGACCAGGGCGGGTGGGGCGTCCTCACGTCCGGCGGCGTGATGGCCAACATCATGGCGATGACGATCGTGCGCGACGTCCACCTCGCGTCGAGGCTCGGTCTGCCGTTGGACGACCCGCCGCGAGGAGGGGCGCTCGAGGCGGCGCGGATCTACACCAGCGATCAGACCCACTTCTCGATCGCGCGCGCGATCGACCTCCTCGGGTTCCCGGCGGAGTGCCTGCGCGTGCTCCCCTCCGACGACCGCTACCGCTTGCACGGCGAGCCGGTGGCCGACGCGATCGAAGAGGACCGCACCGCCGGGCTCGTGCCACTCGCGATCAGCGCGGTCTGCGGCTCGACGAACACCGGGTCGGTTGACCTCGTCGGCGAGCTCGCAGACGTCGCCGAGGCGAACGGGCTGTGGTTGCACGTCGACGCCGCGTACGGCGGTGCGGCGCGACTCTCGGAGCGTGACGCGGGTCGCGCCCCGAGTCTCGAGCGCGCGGACAGCGTGACGATCGATCCGCACAAGTGGTTCTTCCAGGCCTACGACATCGGCGGGCTCGTGGTGAAGCGTCGCGAGGATCTGTTGCGCACGTTCCACCGAGAGCCCGAGTACTACCGCTACCCGAACCCCGAGGACGCGCCGCTCAATTGGTACCAGTACTCGATCGAGGGCACCCGCCGGTTCCGAGCGCTCAAGCTGTGGCTCTCGTGGAAGCACCTCGGCACCGAGGGTCTCGGCCGGCTGATCGAGATCACCGACGATCTCGCGGCGTACCTCGTCGAGCGGCTCCGGGCCGTCGGTGGGTTCGAGATCGAGCCGTCGGAGCCCGAGCTCTCGGTCGTGTGCTTCCGCCACGTGCCGGGTGGGGTGGCGGATCTCGACGGGTACCAGGACCGCCTCCAGCGCGCGCTCGAGGTCGACGGTGCGGGATGGGTCTCGACGACGCGATTGCGGGGCAGGACCTACCTTCGTGCCGGCGTCGTGAACTATCTGTCCACACGGGAGGACGTCGACGATGTGGTCGCCGCCCTGCTCCGGTTGTCCGCGTCCGCGCGCTAGACGCGTCGCGCCACCAGGGCGCCGGCGAAGGCCGCGGCCCCGCCGACGATCGCCGTGACGATCAACGTCGTGCGAAGTCCTCCGACGACGACGGCATACGCGGAGCTCGCGGCGTCGCGGCTCGCGCCGGAGACCTCGACGCCGATCAACGAACGGACCCCGAGCACGAGGAGCAGGATCAGCACCGCGATCACGGCGACCGTCGTGCCCGCGGGCACGAGCGCGCGCGGCCCGCCACCGATCAGCGCGATCGCGACGAGGATCAGCCCCCCGATCAGGAGCGCGAGGCTCGCCGCGCGTTCGAAGTCGATCAACGAGCGGACCCTCGACGCCTGCCCCTGCGACAGGATGGTCGGCTCGGGAGCGTCCACGGCGTCGAGCTGGTCGGCGACCGGTGGCGCGATCTTGCGCACCTCGACGATCACGGCGTCGAGCGCCGGGTCGAGGCTGAGGCGGACCTCGCGCTCGCCGTCGATCAGCGACCGGTGGGTCTCGGCGAGCACGCCCTCGAAGATCGGGACGAACCGCTCGTTGCGCAGGACCGTCTCCGTCGTGGACACGATGATCCGTCGTTGCTGCCGGATCCCGGGCGCGGCCTGTTCGAGCGCTGGGTCGACGATCGCGTCGGCGAGCCTCGTCACGATCACGTCCTGCCGAAGGAGCCCCGTAGCGAGCCCCGCGAACGCCTCCGTGTCGCCGACGGTCCGGTTCGCCCACAGGCCCACCACTCCGAGGACGAGGCCGATCCCGCCGGTCACGGCGAGGAACGAAGCGAAGGCCGATCGCGGGCGTCCCATGGCGCCCGAACGGTACCCGCTCGCGCGGCCGGGACGGCGTCTCACGCGGGCGGCCGTTCCCGCGTTCGACCGATCGTGGACGTCGACATCGGCACGGGCCTCGTCCGGACGCTCGCCGAGAGCGAGCTGACGCGGGTCGGGGTCTTCCGGCACGGACCCGGAGCCCATCGCGACCCATCAGAGGAAGCCTTCGACGCGGACACCGTCATCCTGCCGCTCGCCGGCGCGTGGTGGTTCCACGGCGCGGGCGGTCGTCGCGAGGTCGGCCACGGCGTCCTCGTCGCGGGGCGTGGAGGCTCCTGCTACGGCGCGGGACACGACGACGACCGCCCGGACGACCGGGCGTTGTTCGTGCAGGTGCTCGATCGCCGGTCCGTCGCTCCCGACGGGATCGCCGAACGCGCGTTCGCGCACGACGTCGTCCCGAGGACCGAGCGCCTCGGTCGCGTCGCCGCCGAGCTCTGGGACGAGATCCGCGGCGATGACCCCGACCGTGTTCTGGCGATCGACCTCCTGGCGATGCGCCTCAGCCTCGAGCTCGCGCGGACGGCCGAGGCGCCGTCACGCATCGGCCCACGTTCCCCCGCGGCGGACGCCGCCGCGGACGCGGCGCGGATCCACCTCGAGACGAGGTACGCGGATCCGATCGACATGGCCGAGCTCTCTCGGGTCGCGCTGATGAGTCCGTTCCACCTGGCCCGGGCGTTCCGTGCGCGCATCGGCACGTCTCCGCATCGGTACCTCATCGAGGTGCGGCTGCGCGCCGCCGAGGCGCTCCTGCGAGGGGGCGACCTCACCGTGAGCCGTATCGCCGAGCGCACCGGGTTCGGGTCGCCGTCGCATCTGGGGCGCCGCTTCGTCGAGCGGTACGGGATGCAACCCTCGATCTATCGGCGCACGTTCGGGAGAGGTCGGAGCACGGACGTGTGACCCGCTCCGGCCGCGGGGCGTCAATCTCGCCGGATGCGGCGCTACCTCGAGGTCCTTCGCGATGGCCCCTTCGCGGCCTTGTGGTTCGGATCGACGCTCTCGGCGGTGGGCGACACGCTGACGTGGGT
>DASPIF010000424.1:0-2079 GCA_035629255.1 Actinomycetota bacterium
TCGCGCTTGCGACGCCGCTTCTCGGGCGTCGGCGCCCTGCCGGTGTCGAGCGACATCGTGAGGAGGATGTCGGTGACCTTCTTGCGGATCGTCTGCGGGTCGATGCCGTGCTCGCGGTTGTACGCGATCTGGATCATCCGGCGGCGCTGGGTCTCGCTGATCGCCTGCTTCATCGAGTCCGTGACGGCGTCGGCGTACATGATCACCGTCCCGTCGACGTTGCGCGCCGCGCGGCCGATCGTCTGGATCAGCGACGTGTCGCTCCGCAGGAACCCCTCCTTGTCGGCGTCGAGGATCGCGACGAGCGAGACCTCGGGGAGGTCCAGTCCCTCGCGGAGCAGGTTGATCCCGACCAGGACGTCGAACTCGCCGAGGCGGAGGTCGCGGATGATCTCGATCCGCTGGATCGTGTCGACCTCCGAGTGCAGGTACCGGACGCGGATCCCCATCTCGAGCAGGTAGTCGGTGAGGTCCTCGGCCATCTTCTTGGTGAGCGTCGTGACGAGCACCCGCTGGCCCGCCTCGGCGCGCCTGCGGATCTCCTCGATCAGATCGTCGACCTGACCCTTCGTCGGCCGGACCTGGACCTCCGGGTCGACGAGGCCGGTCGGGCGGACGATCTGCTCGGCGACCCGGTTGGCCACGCGGAGCTCGTACGGTCCCGGCGTCGCCGACATGTAGAGGGTCTGATCGACCTTCTGCACGAACTCCTCGAACCGCAGCGGCCGGTTGTCGAGCGCGCTCGGGAGGCGGAACCCGAAGTCGACGAGCGTCTCCTTGCGCGTCTTGTCCCCCTCGTACATCCCGTGGATCTGCGGGACCGTGACGTGCGACTCGTCGATCACGACCAGGTAGTCGTCGGGGAAGTAGTCGAGCAGCGTGTACGGCGCCTCTCCGGGGCTCCGGCCGTCGATGTGGCGCGAGTAGTTCTCGATGCCGGAGCAGAACCCGACCTCGCGGAGCATCTCGAGGTCGTACTGGGTGCGCATCCGCAGCCGTTCGGCCTCGAGCAGCTTGTTCGACCGCTCGAGCTCTGCGAGCCGCTCCTGGAGCTCCGTCTCGATCGTGCCGATCGCGCGCTTCATCCGGACGTCCCCCGCGACGTAGTGCGTCGCGGCGAACACCGTGATCTCGCTCAGCTCGCCGAGCACCTCGCCGGTGATCGTGTCGAACCGCGTGATGCGCTCGATCTCGTCGCCCCACCACTCGATCCGGACGGCCGTCTCCTCGTACGACGGGTGGACCTCGAGGACGTCCCCCTGGACGCGGAACTTGCCGCGCGTGAGGCTCGCTTGGTTCCGCTGGTACTGGATGTCGACGAGCCGCTGCTTCGCCCATTCCATGTCCGTCGCGACGCCCCGGTGGACGCGCAGGATCTGGCCCTCGTACTCCTCGGGCGAGCCCAGGCCGTAGATGCACGAGACGCTCGCGACGATCAGCACGTCGCGCCGCGTCAGCAGCGCGGCGGTCGCCGAGTGGCGGAGACGCTCGATCTCGTCGTTCACCGACGAGTCCTTCTCGATGTACGTGTCGGTCTGCGGCACGTACGCCTCGGGCTGGTAGTAGTCGTAGTACGAGACGAAGTACTCGATCGCGTTCTCGGGGAAGACCTCGCGGAACTCGTTCGCGAGCTGCGCCGCAAGCGACTTGTTCGGTGCCATCACGAGCGTCGGGCGCTGGATCCGCTCGACGACGTTCGCGACCGTGAAGGTCTTGCCGGTCCCGGTTGCCCCGAGCAAGACGACGTGCGGCTCACCCGCCTGGACGCCTTCCACGAGCTGATCGATCGCGGTTGGCTGGTCGCCGGTCGGGCGATGGTCCGCGTGGATCTTGAACGGGGGCACGTCCCGATGGTAGCGCCGCCCCCGGACAGGACCGCCGGGCGGACATCCGCGGGAACTCGAGCCCGATCGCCGGTGTCGAAGGCGCCGTCCCCGAACCGGAGGTGCTCCGTGAGGCGAACCATCACGCGCACCCTCGTCGCGGTCGCGATCGCTTCCGTCCTCGGGCCGCTCCACGGCCACCTCGACGGGGGACGACCTCCGCGATCGTCCCCGCGCTCACCGCGCGCATCTGGAC
>DASPIF010000425.1:0-4023 GCA_035629255.1 Actinomycetota bacterium
CGCCGCGGCGTTCGTGCTCAGCCTGAACGAGTACATCATCTCGTTCCTGGTCGCCGGGTTCTCCGTCGAGACGCTGCCGATCAAGATCTTCAACAGCCTGCGCTACGGGTTCACGCCCACGATCGCGGCGGTGACGGTCGCGTTCATCGTCGTGGCTGCGACGGTGTTCACGTTCGCCGCGATGTTCGGGAACCTGCTCCGCTTCCTCGGCGCCGACGTCGACCAGCTCGAGCGCAACGCCTAGGTCCGGAGCTTCTCCAACCGCGAGGCGGCCTCCCGCAGCGTCTCGAGCCGCTTGCTGAACGAGAAACGGACGAGCCCGTGACCCCGTTCGGGCTCCGCGTAGAAGGACGAGCCGGGGACGACGGCGACGCCGACCTGCGTCGTCAGGTGGTGGGCGGTCGCCGTGTCGTCCCCGAGGCCCAGATGTCCGATCCCCGCCATCACGTAGTACGCGCCCTTCGGCGGCGCGGCCTCGAAGCCGTGGTCCCACAGCGTCTTCATCATCAACTCTCGACGCTCGGCGTATTCCTCGGCCGTGCGGGCGTAGTAGGCGTCGGGCAGGCTCAGCGCCGTCGCGCCGGCGTGCTGCAGCGGCGTCGGCGCGCCGACCGAGAGGAAATCGTGGACCTTGCGGATCGCGCCGACGAGGCTCTCGGGCGCGATCGCCCATCCGACCCGCCATCCCGTCACGGCGTACGTCTTGGACAGCGCGCTGATCGTGACCGTCCGATCCTGCATGCCGTCGATCGTCGCGATCGGGACGTGGACGGTGCCGTCGTACGTGATGTGCTCATAGATCTCGTCGGTGAACGCGATCACGTCCCATTCCTGGCACAGACGCGCGATCGCCTCGAGCTCCTGGCGGGAGAAGACCTTCCCGGTCGGATTGTTCGGTGTGTTCACGACGATGCCGCGCGTCCGGGGACCGAACGCCGCCGCGAGCTCGCCCTCGTCGAACGTCCAGTCGGGCTGGCGGAGCGGCACGTACCGGGGGACCGCGCCGGACAGAATCGTGTCGGGTCCGTAGTTCTCGTAGTAGGGCTCGAAGATGACGACCTCGTCGCCGGGGTCGATGATCCCCAGGAGGGAGGCCATCATCGCCTCGGTCGATCCGCACGTGACGACCAGCTGCCGGTGCTGGTCGACCTCCATGCCGTACCAGCGCTCGTAGTGCGCCGCGATCGCGCCGCGGAACTCCGGTTCGCCCCAGGTGATCGGGTACTGGTTCAGGTCGGCGTCGATCGCGTCCTTCGCGGCGCGCTTGACCTCTTCGGGGGCCGGGAAGTCCGGGAAGCCTTGGGACAGGTTGACCGCGTCGTGCTCCATCGCGAGCCGGGTCATCTCCCGGATCACGGACTCGGTGAAGGACGTGGTCCGCGCGGCCGGATGGACCTTCGTCATGCGGCGGATGCTATCGGGGCGGCGGCCGTCGGATCAGCCGCACCGGGGCGGGACCCACGCCGCGGTGCGGAGCGGCGCGCCGGCGAGGGCGGACTCGAGCGCGGTGTACGCGGGCTTCGGCTCGAGCGCCTGGTCGAACGGGAGCGGCCGTCGGGGCTCGCCGTCCTCCCGCGGGTAGTCCTCCTGGAGCCAGGTGTAGCGGTCCGAGAGCCCGAACGTGACGAGCGAGACGACGGCGGGCTCGTCGAGCGCCGTCTCGAGGTAGCGCGAGACCGTGTCGGCGACCGCGCGGTCGCGCTCGCGGACGTCCGCGGGCAGCCCGTCGTCGAGCACGTCCATCTCGGTGATCAGGATCTCGAGACCGCGTGCCGCGACGTCGGCGAGGAACGTCCGGTACGCCTCCGCGTCGAACGCCTCCGCGAAGCCCCCGGCCTGGAGGTGCGCCTGGACGCCGAGCGCGTGGACGGGCACGTCGTCCGCGAGCAGGTCGTCGAGGAACCCGAGCACGGTCGCGCGCCGGTCGGCGGCGGGGGTGAACCCGTCGTCGGTCTCGTAGCCGAAGTCGTTGAGCAGCAGCATCGCGTCGGGGTCGATCGAGTTCGCCAGGCGGAACGACTCGGCGACGTAGTCGCGTCCCGCGGAGACCCACGGGACGTCGAACCGCATCCCCGAGCCGTCGAGGACCTCGTTCGCGACGATCCACGCGTGGACGCGGCCGCGGTAGCGCTCCACCGTCGCCTCGACCGTACCGAACAGGAGCTCGCGCGCCTCCGCCTCGTCGAGGTCGAACAGCTCGGCCTGCGTCCAGCCCTCGCCGAATCCCTCGTCCCAGACCAGGTGCGCGCCGAGCACGAGCATCCCGTGCTCCTCCGCGAACCCGATCATGTCGTCGCCGTAGGAGAAGTCGATCTCGGCATCGCGCGACGGCCGCAGCCGGTACCAGAGCAGGTCGTCCTCGGTGAACATGATCGCGGCCTCGCGCGCGAACAGATCCGCGTACTCGCGGTCGGAGATCTGCCACGTCGCCGTCGAGGACCCGTAGACGATGCCGTTCGCCATCGCGGTCTCCCACAACGGGGTCCGTCCGCGGTCCGGGTCCTCGAGCGCGTCGCACGCGACGGGTTCGGGCGACGCCGTGGGCGTCGGCGAGGGGAGCGTCGCGGTCGCGGATGCGCTCGGACCGGCGAGCCCGCGCTCGGGCTCGCTCGTGCACGCGATCAGCCCCCCGGCGGCCAGACCCAGGGCCCCGAGGAGCACGGACCGGCGCGCGATCAGCGGCTCCGACGGGACGATCGAGCGGTGGTTCCGCGCGGGCATCGGTCGCTCACCCTAGCGCCCGTCCGTAGGATGCGCGCATGTCGCGCGACGACGCCGCGCCGTTCCTCCTCGACCCCAACCTGATCGAGCGCTTCTACCGCGGCGGTCCGGCGATCGCGCGGTTCCGCGGTGTCGACGTCGGTCACGATCGGACACCCGAGGACTGGGTCGGCTCGTGTACCTGCGTGTTCGGCGAGCGCGAGCTCGGGCTCAGTCCGCTCCCCGACGGCCGGCGGTTGCGTGACGCGATCGAGGCGGATCCCGTCGCCTACCTCGGCGAGGAGCACGTCGCGACGTTCGGCGCCGAGCTCGGCGTGCTCGTCAAGCTCCTCGACGCGGGTGAGCGTCTCCCGGTCCACTGGCACCCCGACCGGGTGTTCGCACGCGAGCACCTGCGGATGCGGTTCGGCAAGACCGAGGCGTGGGCGATCGTCGAGGCGCGCGAGGGCGCGGTCGTGCACCTCGGGTTCCACCGCGACGTCGAGCGCACCGAGGCCGAGCGCTGGCTGCGCGAGCAGGACGTCGACGCGATGCTCGGCGCGATGCACCGGAGGCAGGTGCGCGAGGGCGATGCGATCCTCGTTCCCGCCGGGACGCCCCACGCGATCGGTGAGGGGATCCTGCTCGTCGAGCTCCAGGAGCCGACGGACCTCTCGGTCCTCCTCGAGTGGCGAGGGTTCGATCTCGACGGCGAGCGAGACGGCCATCTCGGTCTCGGGTTCGACGTCGCGCTCGGCTCGTTGCGCCTCGGCAGCGTCGCCGGCGACGAGCTCGACCGGTGGATGTCGAGCCGCGACGGCGGCCGGATGTTCCCGGCGGAGGCCGAGGCGTTCTTCCGCGCCGACCGGGTCGATCGTCCTGGCGTCCTCGACGCCGCGTTCTCGATCGTCGTCGTCCTCGACGGCGAGGGGCGGATGCGATGGTCCGGCGGCGAGATCGGCGTCCGTCGCGGCGCGACGGTGCTGGTGCCGTTCGCCGCGGGCGAGGTCGAGCTCGACGGCGAGGTCCGCGCGATCCGGTGCCGGCCGTCCGAGCGCGCGCCCGAGCCGCTCGCGGCGTGAGCGTCGAGGCGCTCGTCGGGCTCGACGTGGGGACGAGCGCGCTCAAGGCGCTCGCGGTGTCGCCGGGCGGCGACGTCGTCTCTCGTGTCGAGGTGCCGTACGCGCCCTCGATGCCGCATCGGGGGTGGTCGGAGCAGGATCCGGACGAGTGGTGGGGCGCGGCGGGCGAGGCGCTCCGGCGGCTCGGCGACATCCGGCCGATCTCGATCGGCGTCTCGGGGCAGATGCACGGGCTCGTCGC
>DASPIF010000426.1:0-2378 GCA_035629255.1 Actinomycetota bacterium
CTCGGGCGATGTCGAGGCCGAGGCCGCGGCGCGCGCCGCGAAGGCCGTCGCCCGCGCCGAGCGCGCGGCCGCGAAGGCGGCCAAGGCGAAGAAGAAGCCGGCCGCCAAGAAGAAGTCGACGGCGAAGCGGAAGACCGCGAAGAAGGCCACGACGAAGGCGTCGAAGGCTGGCTCGCCGAGCGCCGACATCCCGGCGGCGGCGGCGGAGGGCTAGCCCGGAAGTGTCGAGCTTCGCCGACGAGATCGCCGCCCTCCGCGGCACGCGGTCGGCGACCCTGAAGGACCTGCTGACGAGTCGCGGCTTCGCGCGGCTCCTCGGCGCGCAGAGCGTCAGCTCGTTCGGGGACTGGGTCGGGTTCGTCGCCGTGACGTCGCTCGTGACGAGCAAGGGCGGCGATGCCGGTGGCTCGTTCGCGATCGCCGGCGTGATGGTCGCGCGGATGCTGCCGGCGATCCTGTTCGGTCCGGTCGCGGGCGCGTTCGTCGACCGGTTCAACCGGAAGACGTTGATGATGACCGCGGACATCGCGCGCGGCACGTTGTACGCAACGATGCCCTTCCTCGGGCCCCTCTGGGCGATCTACGTCGTCTCGTTCGTAATCGAGTGCTTCTCGCTGCTCTGGACGCCGGCCCGCGACGCCTCGCTGCCGAACCTCGTCCCGAGGCGCCAGCTCGCGAACGCCAACTCGCTCGGGCTGATCACGACCTACGGAACGCTCCCGCTCGGCGGGATCGTGTTCGCGTTCCTCGCGGGCGGTTCCAACTTCATCCCGTGGCTGTCCGACCGTCCCGAGTCGCTCGCGCTCTGGCTCGATGCGGGGACGTTCGCGCTGTCCGCCTTCCTGGTGTCGGGGATCCCGCTCTCGTCACCGGCGCCGACGACCTTCCAACGGTTCGAGATCGCTCGGGTCGGACGCGACGTGATGGACGGGCTGCGGTTCCTCAAGGAGAGCACGCTCGCGTCGGCGATGACGTTCGGGATCGTGTCGGCGTTCGCGGCCGTGGGAGCCGTGCTCGCGCTCGGAACCGTGTTCGCAGAGCGCGCGCTCGGCGCCGGCAAACCCGGCTGGGGGATCCTCGTCACCTCGTTCGGCGTCGGGATGGGACTCGGCATGGCGACGTCGAACAAGGTCGTCGAGTTCATCGAGCGCGAGACGGTGTTCGTGTGGTCGATCATCCTCGCGGCGGCATCCCTGTTCGTCCTCGCGGCGATGCCATCGATCGACTTCGCCTCGGCGATCACGGTCGTCCTCGGATCGTTCTGTGGCTCGGCCTGGGTGAGTGGGTACACGTTGCTCCAGGAGAACGTCACCGACGAGTTCCGCGGGCGGACGTTCGGCTCGCTCACGGTGCTGTCGCGGTTCGCGCTGTTCCTGTCGCTGACGATCTTCCCGCTGCTCGCCGGGCTCATCGGGTCCCGCGGGCTCGACCTCGGCGATCTGCGGATCGATCTCGATGGGACGCGCGTCGCGTTGATGGTCGCCGGCCTGGGTGCCATCCTCGCCGGCATCGTGACCCGCCGCGGCCTCCGCCGCTTCCGCGTCAGCAAGCCGCAGCCGTTGTCGCTCGTCCCCAAGCTCAAGCGGCCGCCCTCGGCGGGGCTATTCGTCGCGTTCGAGGGCGTCGAGGGCGCGGGCAAAGGCACCCAGATCCGGCTCGCGACCGAGTGGCTCGAGTCGCAGGGCATGGACGTCCTCGTGACGCGCGAGCCCGGCGGGACGAACGTCGGAGAGACGCTGCGCGAGATGCTGCTCGCCCACGACACCGGCCACGTGGAGCCGAAGACCGAGGCCCTGTTGTTCGCCGCCGCCCGCGCGCAGCACGTCGCGACGGTGATCCGTCCCGCGCTCGCGGCGGGCAAGGTCGTGTTCTGCGACCGGTACATCGACTCGTCGCTCGCGTACCAGGGGTGGGCGAGGGGCCTCGGCGAGCAGGACGTGCTGACGCTCAACGTCTGGGCGACCCAGGGCCTCTTCCCCGATCTCGTCGTCCTCCTGCACCTCGAGCCCGAGGCCGGGCTCGTACGGATGCTCGAGGAGCCCGACCGCATCGAGATGGAGGGCGCGGACTTCCACGCCAAGGTGTCCGACGCGTACCTGAGGATCGCCGAGGAGCATCCCGAGCGGATCGTCGTGATCGACGCCGACGGGCCCCCCGACGTCGTCCACGATCGCGTGAAGGACGCGCTCGAACGCGTGCTGCGCGACCGCGAGGAGGACCTGCGCCGTGAGTGACGCGACCCTCGCCGAGGTTCCCGTCCTCGAGCGCGTCCCGGGCCAGGAGCGGGCGATCGCGTTCCTGCGTCAGGCGGTGGCGCGGCCGCACCACGCGTACCTGCTCGCGGGACCGGAGGGCGGCGGCAAGACCCAGGGCGCCCG
>DASPIF010000427.1:0-2025 GCA_035629255.1 Actinomycetota bacterium
CACGTTCAAGGATCGCGTCGTGATGGAGCACGACCCGTTCGCGGTCGTCGAGGCGCTCACGATCGCGGGGTACGCCACCGGTTCGGAGAGGGCGTACCTCTACATCCGCGGCGAGTATCCGCTCGCGTACCGCCGGCTGCAGCACGCGATCGACGAGGCGCGGCGACACGGACTGCTGGGCGAGGACGTGATGGGAGCGGGGTTCCGCTTCGACATCGAGATCCGGCGCGGCGCGGGCGCGTACATCTGCGGCGAGGAGACCTCGCTGTTCAACTCGATCGAGGGCAGACGCGGCGAGCCCCGGAACAAGCCGCCGTTCCCGGTCGAGAAGGGGCTGTTCGCCAAGCCGACCGGCATCAACAACGTCGAGACCCTCGTGAACGTCCTCGAGGTGCTCCGGATCGGCGGCTTCGAGTACGCCAAGCTCGGCACCGAGAGCTCGACCGGCACCCGGCTCTTCTGCCTCAGCGGTTGCGTCGAGACGCCGGGCCTGTACGAGGTCGAGCACGGGATGCGCCTCGGCGAGCTGATCGACCTCGCGGGCGGTGTCCGTGGCGGGCGCGAGCTCCAGGCCGTCCTGCTCGGCGGCGCCGCGGGGACCTTCGTCGGACCGGACGCGCTCGGCATGCCGCTCACGTTCGAGGACGCTCGCGAGCAGGGGACGACGCTGGGGTCGGGCGTCGTGATGGTGTTCGACGACACCGTCGACCTGCGCGACATCGTGCTCCGGATCGCGGCGTTCTTCCGCGACGAGTCGTGCGGACAGTGCGTGCCGTGCCGGGTCGGGACCGTCCGCCAGGAGGAGGCGCTGCACCGGCTGCTCGAGGATCGACCGCTCGGCTCGCGGGAGGACGAGCTCGCGTTGATCGCGGAGATCGGCGACGTGATGCGCGACGCGTCGATCTGCGGGCTCGGGCAGCTCGCGATGAAGGCGGTGGAGTCGGCAATCGGCAAGCTCGGCGTGTTCACGGCGGACGGCCCGAATGGGCACGGTGAGCGCGCGATCCGATCGAGCCCGGACGTGACGGGTGACGACCGGGGCGTCCCGGATGAGAGGCTTCCGCCGTGACACTGATGCCGCTCGCCCCCCCGCGACGCCTGCTCGATCTCGAGGTCGACGGCGAGACGATCCGCGTGGCCGAGGGTGCCACGATCCTCGATGCGCTCCGCGAGCACGGCGTGGACACGCCGACGCTCTGCTACGCCGAGCAGGACGGCCTGGAGCTCGCGCCCGCCGCGGACGCCGCCCGCGAGGTCGATCAGCTCGCCGAGGCGCATCCCGTGCTCGACCTCGTACAGGCCCGGAGTCTCGACGCAGCCGCTGAGGCAGAAGAGCCGGGTGCCGGTCGAGCTCTCGGTGCCGAGCTTGGCGTACTCGCGGCCGCCGATCCGGAGCACCTCGACGACGTTCACGAGGGTCTCGACGTTGTTGATACCGGTCGGCATGGCGAACAGGCCCTTCTCGACCGGGAACGGCGGCTTGTTGCGGGGCTCGCCGCGCTTGCCCTCGATCGAGTTGAACAGCGACGTCTCCTCGCCGCAGATGTACGCGCCCGCGCCGCGTCGGATCTCGATGTCGAAGGGGAACCCCGCTCGCATCACGTCCTCGCCCAGCAGTCCGTGTCGCCGCGCCTCGTCGATCGCGTGCTGCAGCCGGCGGTGCGCGAGCGGATACTCGCCGCGGATGTAGAGGTACGCCCTCTCCGAACCGGTGGCGTACCCCGCGATCGTGAGCGCCTCGACGACCGCGAACGGGTCGTGCTCCATCACGACGCGATCCTTGAACGTGCCGGGCTCGGACTCGTCGGCGTTGCAGATGAAGAAGTGCGGGTGGGCGGGCTGCGTGGCGACCGCCTCCCACTTCACGCCCGTGGGGAACGCCGCGCCGCCGCGGCCCTTCAGGCCGGCGTCCTTCAGCTCGCGGATCACGCCCTCCGGCCCGAGCTCGATCGCGCGCCGCAGCTGCTCGTAGCCGCCGTGGGCGTGGTAGTCGCCGAGCGAGCCCGCATCCACCGCGCCGACGCG
>DASPIF010000428.1:0-2780 GCA_035629255.1 Actinomycetota bacterium
GAGCGGGATCCACGCCCAGGTCGGCACGGCCCCGGATACTAGTCGAGCACCCTCTGAGCGCCGGTCGATGCGCACCCGCGCGATCGTCAGGTGGAGGTCACCCGTCGGTAGATCGCCTCGATGGCCGGGACGACCGTCGACCAGGCGTACGTCGCCGCCCGCACACGGCCTGCCCTGGCGAGCCGCTCCGCGAACGGCGGGTCCTCCAGGATCCGGACGGCCGCGTCGGCGACGGCGCGGGCGCTGCCCGGCGGCACCAGGAGCCCGTCGATCCCATGGGTGATCACCTCGCGGTACCCGTCGATGTCCGTGGCGACGACCGGGACCCCGGCAGCGAGCGCCTCGACCAGCACGATGCCGAAGCTCTCGTGCCCCGTCGCTGGCGCCAGCGCGACGTCCGCCGCCGCATGGTAGGTCGGGAGACGATCGTTCGGCACCGGCCCGAGCATGTGGACCCGCCCCCGAACCTCCGGCACCAGGTCCCGCACGGCCGTCCGGTGGCGGCCGTCCCCGGCGACGACGAGGTGGGCGTCCGGGACGCGCCGGGCGATGTCGGCGAACGCGCGCACGGCGACCGCGAACCCCTTCTGCGGGTCGAGCCGACCCACCCACAGGACGATCCGTCCCTCGGGCAGATCGGGTGCGGGGCGCGCGTTCGCGAACCGTTCGACCTCGACACCGTTCGGGACGATCGCGACGCCCCTCGGAACGACGGGACCGACGAACGACGCGGCCGCCTCGGAGACGGCGACGGGCGCCGCGATCCGGTGCGCGACGGTGCGGAGCAACGGAGCCGCCACGACGAGCAGGCGCGATCGCGCGTGGAACGCGTGGAAGGTCGCGACCACCGGAACGGGGCTCGCCAGCGTCGCGAACATCGACGTGCTCGGCGAGAACGGCTCGTGCGCGTGGACCACGTCCGGCTCGAAGACGTGGAGGACGTCGCGCACGCGACGCCACGACGAGCGGGACGGACAGATCGGCGCGACCTTCCCCCCGTACGGGATGCGGACCGGCCGGCCGACGACCGTCACGTCGTCGTCAGCGACACGTCCGGAGGCCGGGGCGAGGATCAACGTCTCGTGGCCTCGCGCCGCGAGCCCGTCGGCGAGACCGCGGACGTGGACCTGGACGCCTCCGGGGACGTCCCAGGCGTACGGACACGCGAGCGCGATACGCACCGCTAGGCCGTCGTCACGTGACGGGAGCAGTGTCGCGCTGCGGCTCCCAGCCGGGCTGGAACAGATGCCAGTCCGGGGGGTTCGCGGCGATCGCGCGCTCGAACTCGGCCGCCATCCGTCGCGTCAGCTCGACGACGTCCCGTTTGGTCTCCCCGGTGCGCTCGAACTCGATCGGATCGCCGATCGTGACGGACCACCCGTCGCTCAAGGTCTGGACGGGGCAGACACACAGCGGCGCGTCGGTCGTGAGCGAGAGCAGCGCCGGGCCAGCCGGGATACGACGCCGCTCGCCGAACATCTCCACTTCGACGCCGCGGCCCCCGAGGTCGCGATCGGCGACGAGCGCGACGATCCAATTGTCCGCGAGCAGCTGCTTGAGCTGCTGGCCGACGTGGCCGTCCTTCGACAGGGGGATGATCCGCATGCCGAGCTCCTCGCGATGACGCAGGAACAGCTCCGACAACCGCGCCGGCCTGAGAACCTCCGCGACCGACGCGATCGGGTATCCGGTGATCGCGAGGTAATGACCCGCGACGTCCCAGTTCCCCATGTGGGGGAGGACGCAGATGCAGCCGCGGCCGCGCTCGCGCGCCTCGTCGAGGTTGTGGAAGCCGATGGCCCGAGTTCGCGCGCGGACCTCGTCGGCCGGCATCCGCCGGATCCGGAACGTGTCGTACCAGTAGCGCGCGTACAGGTCGAACGCCTCCCGGGTCGAGATCTCGACGAGCTCGTCGTCGAGGTCGGCGCCGAGCACGCGCGCCTGGTTCGCGGCGACCGTCGCGCGGACGCCCGCGAGTCGTCGGTGCGCGAGGCCTCCTGCGAACGAGAAGGCGCGACGACCGATCGATTCGGGCAGCGTCATCGCGATCCGCTCGAGCCCTCGGTACGTCCAGTAGAACGCGACCTCGCGCCAGGACTCCTCGGGCGCACGGAGGGGCCTCACGTGCGCTCCTCCTTCGCGACCTGGCTCGCACGGACGACCGCCGCGAGCAGATTCACGACCGCGATCGTCCAGATCGCCCACGCGGCGTCGGCGAGCAACGCGACCGCGAACGCGACGTACCGGATCACCGGCGTCACCACTCCCTCCTCGACTCCGTATCCGAGCGAGCCGCCCTTGGCGCGGATGTACGACGCGAGGAACCCCGCGGCGAGCGCGATCAGCGCGCCTGCCGCGACCGACGGTCGTGTGGACCTCGTGACCCACGCGAGCGCGCCGAGCAGGAGCCCGTCGAACGCGCGATCCGCGAACGAGAGGACGACCCGCGCGGTGCGGTCGTTGGGCTGGAGGAGGACCCCCGCGGCGACCAGCACGGCCCCAGCCGCGAGCGCGATCCACCCGGCCGTCTGCGCGTCGCGTTCGAGGATCCGCCACGACGCGACGGCGATCGCCGCACCTGCCGACGTGCACAGGAAGGGCACCACGACGCGCTCGCCGGCACGGTCGCGGACGCTCGCCTCGGCCATCGAGGCGAGCCTAGCATCGGCCTCCGCGCCGTCCGCCGCGACCCGCGCTCGCCGAAGACCGTCGACGGCACCGACGGTAGGATGCGTGCCCCTGGACGCCCGCGAGCCTCGTGAGGAGACCATGAAGACCTA
>DASPIF010000429.1:0-2420 GCA_035629255.1 Actinomycetota bacterium
TACGCCGTTCGGCGGACGCTGCGGTCCACGCGTCCCTCTACGCCTCGGCGTAGGCCTCCGGGCGGAGGGTGGCGATGTACGGCAGGTTGCGGAACTTCTCGGCGAAGTCGAGCCCGTAGCCGACGACGAAGTCGGGTGGGATCTCGAACCCCACGTACCGGACGTCGAGGTGGACGCGCTGGATCCCGGTCTTCTTCAGCAGCGCGGCGACCTCGAGGCTCGCCGGCCGGCGGCCCTTCAGGTTCTTGATCAGGTAGGCGAGCGTGAGCCCGGAGTCCACGATGTCCTCGACGAGCAGGACGTCGCGTCCCTCGAGGTCGTGGTCCAGGTCCTTGAGGATGCGCACGACGCCGGAGGTCTTCGTCGCGGCGCCGTACGACGCGACGGCCATGAAGTCGGTCTCGAGCGGGAGGCGGACGTGGCGCGCGAGATCCGCCATCACGACGAACGCGCCCTTCAGGACGCCGATCAGCAGGAGGTCCTTGCCGGCGTAGTCCTCGGTGATCTGGTCGCCGAGTTCCCGGAGCTTCGCCTTGATCTGGCCCTCGGTGATGAGGACCCGTTCGATGTCACGCTCGTACGCCTCGAAGCTCGGCGTCTCGACGTCGTCGACGACGATCGGCTTCTGCAGCTCGGACAGTGCGACCCGGCCTTCCATCTCGCGCCCCCTTCACACCCGGCTCTCGGGGGAAGAGCGAGAGACGGAAACATACTGCGCCCGCCGGACGGCCGTCGAACCGTTCGCGAGGTCTCGGCGCCGACCCGGTCGTCCCGCCGCGAGGTCGAGGATGGCTTCGATCCCCTCCTTGCTCCACGGAGCGCTGTCATCGAGCGACAGCGCGTTGTACACCGCGAGACGAACGACGCGCGACGCGATCGGACGGGAGAGCTCGCGGAGGGCGGCGACGTCGAAGCGAACCTCATCACCCTCGTCGGTGACGACGAGCCGGTACGCGCGGATCGACGCCTCGTACAGCTCCGTGCGGGCGTCGCGGAGCAGGTCCGCGGTCCGTGCGATCGGACGACGGGGGTCGCGCCCGGTCACCGTCTCGATCGCCGGGATGATCTCGTGCCGGATCGCGTTCCGGAGGTAGCGCGCGTCGGCGTTCGTCGGGTCGCGCCGGGGACGGAGGCGGAGCGCGCGGCAGAACGCTTCGACCTCGCTCCGTTCGACGTCGAGGAGCGGCTCGATGACCGTGGCCTCCCTCGACCCCGGCCAGATGCCGCTGACGGCCTCGAGGCCGCCGCCACGGATCACGTTCAAGAGGACCGTCTCGGCCTGATCGTCGAGCGTGTGTCCTTCCGCCATCGAGGCCGCGCCGATGCGCCGTCGGACCTCGTTGGCCGCGTTGCTCCGAGCGACGGTCGCCCACGCCTCGACGGAGGCGCCACGCGACGGCGCGTCCGCCGCCGTTGCGAGGCGGAACGGCAGCCCCAGCCGGTCCGCGAGCCGTCGGACGTAGCCCGCGTCGTCCGAGGAACCGTCCCGCAACCGGTGATCGAAGTGGAAGACCTCGAGCCGCATCCGGAACAGCCGCCGCAGCCTCACCAGCGTCTCGAGGAGACATACCGAGTCGGGACCTCCCGACACGCAGACGAGAACGGTGTCGCGCGGGGCGACCATCTCGTGACGGCGGATCGTCGCGGTGACGCGCTCGAGGACGCGTGCGACCGCAGGGGGACGGCTCAGGCTTCCGCGGCTATCCCCATCAGGACGTCGTCACCCTCGAGATCCACCGGGCGGGTTCGACGATCTCCTCGGGCGTCGGGAGATGCTCCTCGCGCTCCCAGACCCGGTTGAACCCATCCATCCCGGCCTCGTCGACGACGAGTCGCACGAACCGCTCGCCGGCGTCGTACTGCGCGATCTTGGTCTCGAACCCGATCGCGCGCTGGAACGACTTCTCGACCCCGCCGGTCTGACGGCGCTCCTGGAGCGCGTTCCGCATCCGATCGAGATCGGCGACCTCGTTCGCGACGACGCGGTTCATCACGTAGGACGCGTGCCCCTCGAGCAGCGACATCAGCGCCTGCATCCGATGGAACAGCGCGCGCTGCTCGTCGTTCATCAGGAGCATCACGGCCTGCGCCCCGCGCCAATCCGCGCCGGCGCGGATCTCCTCAACGGCGCGGCGCAACTGACCGAGCAGCTCCTTCGAGTCCACCTGCACGGTGTCGAGGTACCGGTCGATGTGGCGTGAGAGGTACGGCTTGAGCCACGGCGTCGCGCCGAACTGGACGCGGTGAGTCACCTCGTGCGCCGCGATCCACAATCGGAAGTCCCGCGGAGCGAGGCGGAAGCGGCGCTCGGCCTCCACGACGTTCGGGCCGATGAAGTACAGCAGCCCCTCGTCGTCGGGCGGCAGGAACACGTCGTACTGGCCGAGGACCTTCCGGCTCACGTAGCCGAGCAGCCCTCC
>DASPIF010000430.1:0-4854 GCA_035629255.1 Actinomycetota bacterium
GGCGTCGCGCTCGCGAACTGGATCGTCGACGGCGACCCCGGCTACGACGTGTTCGGGATGGACGTCGCGCGGTTCGGGCCGTACGCGAGCGACGACGCGTACCTGCGCGAGACGACCCGGCAGTTCTACGCGCGTCGGTTCGTGATGGCGTTCCCCAACGAGGAGCTCCCCGCGGCGCGGCCGCTCCACACGACGCCGTGCTACGACCGATTCCTCGCAGACGGCGCGGTGTTCACGGTCAACTGGGGGCTCGAGGTGCCGCTCTACTTCGCGCCCGCGCCGGGTTTCGAGGAGACGGCGATGCTCGGCCGTTCGAACGCGGAGCCGCTCGTGGCCGCCGAGGTCGAGGCCGTCCGGACGGCCGCGGGCGCCTACGAGATCGCGCAGTACGCGCGGTACGAGGTCACGGGTCCCGACGCCGCAGCATGGCTCGACCGGCTGGTCGCCGCGAGGCTGCCCGACGTGGGCCGGATCCGGCTCGCGCCGATGCTCGGCGAGGCAGGCCGGTTGATGGGCGATCTCTCGATCTCGCGGCTCGCCGCCGATCGGTTCTGGATCACGGCGTCCTACTACCTCCAGGAGTGGCACCTGCGCTGGTTCCGCGCGCACCTGCCGCCACGAGGCGTCGAGATCCGCAACGTGACGCACGAGTGGATGGGCTTCTCGGTGTCGGGGCCGACGTCCCGAGACCTGCTCCGGACGCTCGTCGAGGAGGAGGTCTCCGACGACGCGCTGCCGTTCTTCTCGATCCGCGAGTTGGCGGTGGCGGGGATGCCCGCCGTCGTCGGTCGGATCTCGCTCACGGGGGAGCTGGGGTACGAGATCGTCGTCCCGCCGAGGTACCACCTGACGTTGTACGAACGGCTCGTGGACGCGGGCGCCGCGCACGGCCTCCGGCCGATCGGCGACCGGGCCGTCGACTCGTTGCGGCTCGAGAAGGGGTACGGCATCTGGTCCGCCGAGTTCCGGCAGGACCTGACGCCGGGGGAGTCCGGGCTCGACCGGCTGATCGCCTTCGACAAAGCCGTGTTCGTCGGACGTCAAGCCGCCCTCCGCGAGCGCGAGACCGGACCGGAGCGTCGGCTCGTCCTGCTCGAGGTCGACGCCGCCGACGCGGACGCCTCGGCCGACGAGGGTGTGTGGCTCGGCGAGCGGTTGGTCGGGTGGGTCACCTCGGGCGCCTACGGGCACCATGTCGGCGCGAGCCTCGCGCTCGCATACCTCGACCGCGACGTCGCCGACGCCGGGACCGAGGTCACGGTCGCGGTGCTCGGGGAGCACCGTGCCGCACGCGTCCTCCTGGAGCCCCCCTACGATCCCACGGGCGAGCGGCTGCGCGGGACGCACGCGGTCGCGCGCTGACGCGACCGGCGCGCTGGACTAGCGTGCGCCCGTGGACGACGGGTTGCTTCCGGCCGAGCGCAAGGTCCTCGAGCGGCTCGGCCACCTCCCGCTCGACTTCCGCGCGATGTGGGCGGTGTCGAACCTGTTCCGCGCCTCGACGTCGATCCGGCGGCGGATGGAGGCCTCGGTCCTCGCGCCGGACAAGCTCTCGTGGACGTCCTTCGTCGCGCTCTGGGTGCTGTGGGTGTGGGGTGAGATGGAGTCTCGCGATCTCGCGGCCGCGGTCGGGATCAGTCGGCCGACGTCGACGGGCGTGGTCACGACGCTCGAGGGACGCGGGTGGGTGGAGCGGCGCAAGAACCCCGAGGACGGCCGGATGATCCGTGTCGCGCTCACGACGGCGGGGGAGCGGAAGATCGCGGATCTGTTCCCGCGCTTCAACGACCAGGAGCGCGCCGTGACGGCCCACCTCACGCCCGAGCAGCAGGACGCGATGGCCGCGATGCTGCGGTCGATGCTCGTCGACGCCGACGTCGCGCTGGCAGACGGGCAGCCAGGCGATCCGCCAGACGCTCCGGAGGACGCCGAGCCTTAGGCGAGGGCGACCCGCACGGGCATGTGCTTGAGCCCGTTCACGAAGTTGGATCGCATCCGTTCGACGGGCCCGGCGAGCTCGATGTCCTTCAGCCGCGGCAGCAGCTCCTGGAACAGGATCTTGGTCTCGAGCTTCGCCAGGTGGGCGCCGAGGCAGAAGTGCGGGCCGCCGGGTCCGAACGTCACGTGCTCGTGCGCGTTCGGCCGCATCACGTCGAAGCGGTACGGATCGGCGAAGCGTGTCTCGTCGCGGTTCGCGCTGATGTACCAGGTCACGACCTTGTCGCCCTCGCGGATCGCCTGGCCGCGGAGCTCGGTGTCCTTCGCGGCGGTGCGCCGGAAGTGCATCACGGGCGTCGCCCACCGCAGGATCTCCTCGACCGCCCTCGGGATCAGTGAGGGGTCGTCCTCGAGCAGGGCCATCTGCTCGGGGTTCTCGATCAGCGCGTGCATGCCGTGGCTGATCGTGTGCCGCGTCGTCTCGTTCCCGGCGATCATCAGCAGCCCGAAGTAGTTGTCGAACTCGCGCTCCGAGAGCACGCCCTCGGCCTGCGCGACGCTGAGCGCGTTGATCACGTCGTCCTGTGGCTCCTCGAGCCGCTGGTCGCGCTGGCGATGCGCGTACTCGAACATCTCGAGCGCGATCGGCGAGCGGAAGGGGAGGTTCCGGTACTCCTCGGTGTCGGCTTGGTCGACCACGTGGGTCGTGAACTCGGGGTCCTGGTTGCCGATCATCGCGTCACCCCAGCGGATCAGCATGGGGGCGTCCTCCTGCGGGACCGTGAAGATCGCGCACAGGAACCGGATCGGGAGCTCCTTCGCGATCTCGGTCACAAAGTCGAACTCCTCCTGCTCGAGCGCGTGGTCGAGGACCGACCGTGCGACGTCGCGGATGAAATCCTCGTACGCGCCGACGCCGCGCGCGCTGAACCGCTTGTTGCAGATGTTCCGAAGCTCGCGGTGCCGCGGGGGATCGGTCTCGAGCATCGACCGACGGATCGTGAGTTGCTCGTCATCGAGCTCCTCGAGGGCGACGGCGCCCTTCTCCGAGGAGTACGTCTGCCAGTCCATGTGGACCTCGACGAGGTCGTCGTAGCGCGTGACGGCCCAGAACCCCCGGTTCGGCCCGGGCTCGTCGTGCCACACCACCGGGGCCTCGCGGCGCAGCTCGTCGAACCACTCGAACGGGATCCGCTCGACGTAGTTGTCCGGGTCGACGAGATCGATCCCGCCGAGGTCGGTCCGGGTGGTCATCGCCATGGGGGTTCAGCCTCTCGCTCGACTCGGCGGCGGTAGTTTGCGACCGAACGACCCCACGCCGCAACCGCTCCTCACGCGAGCCGCGAGGCGCCGTCGGTCGCCGCCACGCGGAGCACGCGAGGTTCCGCCATGCCCTCGACGCGGAACCGCTCCCCGACGACGGCCTCGAGGATGCCGGCATCCTCCTCGGTCACGATCGCGATCGCCGAGCCCCCGAATCCACCGCCCGTCATGCGGGCTCCGATCGCGCCGCCCTCGATCGCCGATGCGACCGCGACGTCGAGCTCGTCGGACGACACCTCGAAGTCGGCGCGCAGCGACTCGTGCGACGCGAGCATGAGCCCGCCGAGCCGCTCGGCGTCGCGCTCGCGCAGGGCCTCGCTCGCCGCGAGCACCCGCTCGTTCTCGCTGACCACGTGGCGCGCGCGCGCGCGGAGCGTCGGATCCAGGGCGGGTGCCGCGTCGAGGTCCTCGAACGTCACGTCGCGTAGGGCCGCGACGCCGAGCGCTGCCGCGGCGGCCTCGCACGCGCGTCGGCGCTCGGCGTAGCCGCCGTCCGCGAGCGCGTGCTTGACCCCGGTGTCGATCACGACGCTCACGTGGGGCGCCGGGAGCACCGGGGTCGGCTCGAGCGTCAGCGATCGCGTGTCGAGGAAGAGGGCGCGGTCCCGCTCGCCGAACAACGACGCGATCTGATCCATGATCCCGCACGGCACACCCGCGTACGTCTCCTCGGCGTACCGGGCGATCCGCGCGAGCTCGAGTGGCTCGGCCGGGGCATCCGCCAACGTCGCGACGGCGAGCGCCGTGGCGCACTCGAGCGCCGCGCTCGAGGACAGGCCCGCGCCGACGGGGACGTCGGACGCGATCAGCAGATCGAACCCCGAGGTCCCGCCGAAGGATGCCGCGAGGCCCGCGATCACGCCGTGGACGTAGGACCACCAGCCTCGCGGCGCGTCCGGCGAGAGCTCGTCGAGCGTGACGTCCGGCGCGTCGCCGAGCCCCACGGAGCTGCACGACACGACGTCGTCGGCCCGCCGCGCCGCCGCCACCAGCGTGTCGCGGTCGATCGCGAAGGGCAGGACGTACCCGTCGTTGTAATCGGTGTGCTCGCCGATCAGGTTGACGCGCCCGGGCGCGCGCCAGATGCCGTCGGGCGAGCGTCCCGCGCGTTCGCGGAACGCCGCGGCCACGTCCGACACGCGCCGATGGCCCTCCGCGACGCCCGGATCGCTCACGCGGCGTCGATCGCCCGCCGTCACGCGGAGGCCTCGTCCACGTCGTCCTCGGAACGTCTCGAGAGGTCCGGCGTGACGAGACGCGGTATCTCCGCCGCCCGAGCGAGCGCGTCGTCGAGCGACGGCAGGAGCACCGCGCGCGAGGTGCCGAGGACGCACGACCTGCGGAGCGATGCGCGGGGGCCGACCCCGGCGAGGCCGGCGTTGGCGAGATGCCAGATCCCGTTCTCGCCGTCGATCAAGAGGTCGAGCGCCACGTTCGCGACGTCGGGTGCGAACGCGGGTGCGACCGCCGGCGTGCCGTCGCGCGGCGCGTCGAGCGGGATCAAGGGGGATCCCAGCAGCGGGCCGGGACGGACGACGAGCGCGCGCGGAGCGGCCGCCCGGACGGCGTCCTCGACGGCCCGCCACGCGCGGC
>DASPIF010000431.1:0-2127 GCA_035629255.1 Actinomycetota bacterium
GCCGCTCGGCCTCCCGCGGCCTCACGCGCGCCCTCCGTCGCGGCACCGCCGCCCGACCGCGGCGCGATCTCGCCCGCACCCTCGAGCTCGCCCTCCTCCGATCCGACGTCGTCCGGGGACGACGACGCGGCTCCGGGCGCCGGGTCTGTCGAGGTGGCGGCGACGGCCGGCACGACGCGAGCGGGTGACGCGACGGCGACGACCGCGTCGACGTCGGAGGCTGACACGACGCCGACGGGTGAGACGACGGCGACGTCCGCAACGCCGGTCGAACCTGCCGCTCCGGCTCCGGTCCTAGGGGCGGGAACCTCAGCGGTCGATGTCGCGATGTTGCGGCGGGAGTGGGGGACGGTCGTGACGCATCTGAGGGGGCAGGGGCGGGCGGTGTTGCCGGCGTTCTTGGAGAGCGCGACGCCCGCGGCGTTCGATGGGGCTTCGCTGGAGCTCGTGTTCCCGCCGGAGGCGAAGCTGGGCCCTCGGAAGATCGAGGAGCGGGAGGGGGAGCTCCGGCAGGCGCTGCAGGAGCTGTTCGGGATCTCGCCGCGGATCGTGTGCGTGATCCGGGAGGCGGTGGCGGGGGTCGTCGAGATCGAGGAGGACGACACGCCGCTGTCCGAGGAGGAGGCGCTCGCGAGGCTGACCGCGGAGCTCGGGGCGACGCCGGCGAGCGCCGAGGACGGCTCCTAGGTGTACGAAGGCCCGATCCAGGACCTGATCGACGAGCTCTCGCGGCTGCCGGGGATCGGACCGAAGTCGGCGCAGCGGCTCGCGTTCCATCTGGTCAAGACCGATCAGGTCGAGGCCAAGCGGCTCGCCGAGGTGATCGTCTCGGCGAAGGATCGGATCGCGTTCTGCCGCGAGTGCGGCAACGTCGCCGAGGCCGAGCTGTGCCGGATCTGCTCGGACGGCGGGCGCGATCGCTCGGTCTTGTGCGTCGTCGAGGAGCCCAAGGACGTCGCGACCGTCGAGCGCGCCGGGGTGATCAAGGGGCGCTACCACGTGCTCGGCGGCGCCATCAGTCCGCTCGACGGGATCGGCCCGGAGGATCTGCGGACGCAGGAGCTGCTCGACCGGGTCGAGCGCGACCAGGTCACCGAGGTGATCATCGCCACGAACCCGAACCTCGAGGGCAACGCGACCGCGATGTACGTCGCGGCGCTGCTCAAGCCGGCGGGCGTCCGAGTGACGCGCCTCGCGAGCGGCCTCCCCGTCGGCGGCGACCTCGAGTACGCCGATGAGGTGACGCTCTCCCAGGCCCTCGAGGGCCGCCGGGAGATGTAGCGGTGGCCAACGCTGGGATCGACGCTGCCCCGGAGGGCGCGGCCGGCCTCGGGGACCGTTCGAGCCTTGAGGTCGAGTGGATTCCGATGCCCACGCGACTGACCACGAACGGGGATTGATGGACGAGGCTGATCGCCTCCGCCGGCGGCAGAGCTGGTTCGGTCTGAAGAAGCCGGTCAAAGACGCCCTCAGTCATCCAGTCGTTCATGCCGCGCTGCGCGTCGCGTCCCGCGTGTCGCCGAAGCTGCGATCGGGACGGCTCCCCGCCCCCCGAGGACTCGCCGAGGTCCACGCGCGCGCGGGTGGCGCCTCGTTCGCGATGTTGCGGCCCGACCGCTGCGAGATCGCGAAGGAGCTGTACTGGGGGAACGGGCGTCGCCCCCGGGCCGCCGATGCGTTCGCGCTCGATCTCGTGGCGATGTGGGCTCGCGAGTGCGACGTCTTCCTCGACATCGGCGCCTACACCGGCGTGTTCACGCTCGCGACGACGGCCGCGAACGCCGAACTGCGTGCACACGCGTTCGAGATCGTGCCCGCCGTCGCCGACCTGCTCGAGGCGAACCTGCGACGGAACGCCGTCGAGGACCGCGTTACGGTTCATCGCGTCGGCGTCGGCGAGCCCGGAACGTCGATGACGGTTCCCAGAGGCGAAGGTGGTTCCGCGCTGCCGTCGTTCTATTCGAGCAAGATGCATTTCGACGCGGGGATCGAGGTTCCCTTCGTCGCGCTCGACTCGCTGGTGGACGACGTCGGGTCATCGCATGGGATCGTGATCAAGATCGATGTCGAGGGCACCGAGGCGTCGATCTTCGAACATGGCTCGGCCTTCCTCGAGCGCCATCGGCC
>DASPIF010000432.1:0-2888 GCA_035629255.1 Actinomycetota bacterium
TCGAACGACCGGATCATCCCGGCGACGTCGACGAGCGGGAGCCGCTTGATCCGGCGCTCGCCGAGGGGGCGCGCGGGCTCCCCCTCGAAGTCGATGATCACGAAATCGCGGCCGGTGTAGAGGACCTGCCCGAGGTGGAAGTCCCCGTGGACCCGCGTGCGCGACCCGGTGATGCGCACGTCGAGCACGCGGCGCAGGCGATCGAGGATCGCCGGCTGACGGTCGAGGACCGCTTCCGCACCCGGGAGATCCGGGCGGCGCCGGAGCGCGCGGAACGCGCGGTTCGCGGTGCCGCGCAACGATTGGTACAGGGCCCGCTGATCGTGAGGAGAGATCTGCTCGGGTCGGAACGCCGCGTCGGTCGCGCCGCTCGCGAGCGCGAGATGCATCTCCGCCGTCCGCCGTCCGAGGAGGCCGGCGTTCGACAGGAACGTCTCCGTGAGATCCACGGCGAGATCGGGCGCCCCCGTCTCCGCCACGTCGAACAGGCCGGGAACGGGGATCTCGAGGTCGCGACGCGACGATGACCGCGCGAGCACCGACTCGACGTACCCGTGGAGGTGGTCGAGCGTGTACGACCACGCGTCCCCCTCGTTCGCGACGTACCCGTGGAGGATGCCGAGCGTCGTCGCGGGCCGTCGGCCGCGCTTGAGCTCGATCGCGCCGGCGACCGGCGCCGTGTGCTCGAAGCCGCGCTCGGTGAGGAACCTCCCGATCTCGAGGTCGGGGTTCATCCCCTCGTCGATGCGACGGTAGAGCTTCAGGATGAACCGCTCGCCGAACGCGACCGACGTGTTGCTCTGCTCGGCCTGGAGGAGACGCACGTCCGGGACCTCGCCGTTCGGTGGCGCGAGCGCGCGGAAGGCCCTCGTCGGCGAGGCCTCGATCCGCATCCCGTCCGCGGAGAGCCGCCGGCGGCGAGCGATCGCGTGCAGAAGCGCGTTCGGCAGGTCGGCTTCTCCGACGGCGTCGTGGAGCGCGTGCTCGCCGTCGCGCATGCGCAGGCGCGCGAGGACCGATCGAGGGTAGTGCTCGAGGAGGTCACGCGTGTGCTCGACCGACGCGAGCGTCAGGGGTAGGACGTATGTCTCGGGATCGCCCTCGTCGTACTCGAGCTGGACGAGCGCGATCACGCCCGCCACCTTGTCGTCCGCGCCCGTCACCGGGACCGCGTCCGTGATGTCGGCCGTCCGGATCTTGCGGGACTTCCCGCCGAACCACCGCGCGTTGCGCAGGTACGACGGGATCGTGTCCTCGAGCGCGCCCTTGTTCCGCTTGGCGAAGACGTTCTGCCACGAACCGCCGACGTCGATCGCCGGCGCGCGACGGCCCGGGACCGTGGTCTCGGCGGCCTGCGGCTCGAGCCGGAACCAATAGAAGGAGTACGGACCCAGCGTCAGGAAGTACGGCAGCTCGCCGACCCGCGGGAACTCGCTGCCGCCGAACAGCTCGTGCGGAACGAGACCGTTGAACCGCGAGAGGTCGAGCTCGACGTACTGGACCGTCCTCGCGAGGTTCACCACGACGAGGACGCGCTCGTCTTCGAGCTCGCGGAGGAAGGCGAGGATCCGCCGGTTCTCGGCGAAGAGGAACTCGAGCGAGCCGTGCGACAGCGCTCCCGAACGTTTGCGCAGCGCGATCAACCGCTTCATCCACCATAGGAGCGATCGCGCGTTGTCCTGCTGAGCCTCCACGTTGAGCGACTCGTAGTGGTACTCGGACCCGCTGACCACCGGCAGGTAGAGCTGCTGGGGGTTCGCGGCGCTGAAGCCGGCGTTCCGGTCGGCGCTCCACTGCATCGGCGTGCGGACGCCGTTGCGATCGCCGAGGTAGATGTTGTCCCCCATCCCGATCTCGTCGCCGTAGTAGATGACCGGCGTCCCGGGAAGCGAGAACAGGAGCCCGTTGATCATCTCGATCACGCGGCGGTCGTTGCCGAGCAGCGGCGCGAGACGCCGGCGGATCCCGAGGTTGATCCGCATCTGCGGGTCGCTCGCGTAGACGCGGTACATGTAGTCGCGCTCCTCGTCGGTCACCATCTCGAGCGTCAGCTCGTCGTGGTTGCGCAGGAACGTCGCCCACCGAGCGTTCTCCGGGATGTCGGGCGTCTGCTCGAGGATGTCGACGACGGGGAACCGGTCCTCCATCCGCAGCGCCATGAACATCCGCGGCATCAACGGGAAGTGGAACGCCATGTGGCACTCGTCACCGTCGCCGAAGTACGAGACGGCGTCCTCCGGCCACTGGTTCGCCTCGGCGAGCAGCATCCGGTCGGCGTAGCGCTCGTCGACGTGGGCGCGCAGCTCCTTCAGGAACGCGTGCGTCTCCGGCAGGTTCTCGCAGTTCGTCCCCTCGGCCTCGAACAGATACGGGACGGCGTCCAGGCGGAGGCCGTCCACGCCCATCTCGAGCCAGTGATCGACGACGTTCAAGATCCCGCGGCGCACGCGCGGGTTCGCGTAGTTCAGGTCGGGCTGGTGCGAGTAGAACCGGTGCCAGAAGTACTGCCCCGCCAGCGGGTCGAATGCCCAGTTCGCGAACTCGAAGTCCGGGAAGATGATCCGCGCCTCGCCGTAGCGGTCGGGGGTGTCGCTCCAGACGTAGTACTCCCGCTCGGGCGATCCGGGCGGCGCTGTTCGCGCCCGTTGGAACCACGGATGTTGATCGCTCGTGTGGTTCACGACGAGCTCGGTGATCACGCGCAGACCGCGTCGATGCGCCTCTCGCAGGCACGTCCGGAAGTCGCGCAGCGTGCCGTACGCCGGGTGGACCGACAGGTAGTCGGCGATGTCGTACCCGTCGTCCTTGAGCGGCGAGGGGTAGAACGGGAGGATCCAGACCGCGGTCACGCCGAGGTCCTGGAGGTAGTCCAGCTTCTCCGTGAGGCC
>DASPIF010000433.1:0-19780 GCA_035629255.1 Actinomycetota bacterium
AGGTCGCGCTCGCGTGGGTCCTCGCCCAGGGCGAGCACGTCCTGCCGATTCCCGGCACGAAGCGCCGCCGCTACGTCGAGGAGAACGCCGCCGCGGCGGACCTCGAGCTCACCGCGGAGGATCTCGCCGAGCTCGACGACCTCCCCGAGGCCGTCGGCTCTCGCTACTGACGCGCTCAAGGCGGGCGCAGGCACGCGGACCCGGCGTTCACGCCTCCCGACGACCGGGTATCCCCCACTCATGGCCCGCTCCCGCGCCGCGAACCCACAGGAGACCGCGGCGCCGCTCGTGCCCGCCAGGCCCACGTTGCCGAAGCTCGCGCAGGCCGCCGGACGCTGCACGGCCTGCGAGCTGCACCTCGTCGGGTCGAAGACGGTCTTCGGGGACGGTCCGGCGCACGCGCGCGTGATGCTCGTGGGCGAGCAGCCCGGCGATCGCGAGGACATCGAGGGGCACCCGTTCGTGGGACCGGCCGGCGAGCTGCTCGACCGCTCGCTCGAGGAGGCCGGGATCGTCCGCGCCGACGTGTACGTCACGAACGCGGTGAAGCACTTCCGCTGGGAGGGGACGCGCGGCAAGCGGCGCATCCACCGCAAGCCCGGGATGACGCACATCAACGCGTGCCGCCCATGGCTCGACGCCGAGCTCCAGGTCGTCCGCCCCGAGGTCCTCGTCTGCCTCGGCGCGACGGCCGCACAGGCGATCATCGGTCGCACGTTCAAGGTGACCGAGCACCGCGGCGAGTTCGTCGACGTCGACGGGATGGACGCCCTCGTCACCGCGACCGTCCATCCGTCGTCGATCCTGCGCGCGCCGGACGACGAGACACGCTCGGTCGAGATGAAGGCGTTCGTCCGGGATCTCACCGCCGTCCGCGCGGCCCTCCGCGACTGAGGCCGATGCCGCCGCCGTTCGACCCGATGCTCGCGCGGCTCGTCCGCGAGCTGCCACGGGACGGCGACCTCACCTACGAACCGAAGTGGGACGGCTTCCGCGCGATCGCCGTGCGCGAAGGCGACGACGTCGAGCTGTGGAGCCGGAACCGGCGTCCGCTCGCGCGCTACTTCCCCGAGGTCGCGGAACCGATCCTCGCGCTCGGCGAGCGCGACCTGATCCTCGACGGCGAGATCCTCGTGACGAACGCCCAGGGCGCGTTCGACTTCGCGGCACTGCTGTCGCGGCTGCATCCGGCCCCCACGCGCGTCGCCCGGCTGCGCGCCGAGACACCCGCCACGTACGTGGCGTTCGACGTGATGCGCGCCGGCGAAGATCTCCGCTCGCTCACGTTCCGCGAACGGCGGCAGCGGCTGGAGGAGACGCTCGCCGACGCGGTTCCGCCGCTGCGCGTGACGCCGGCCACCGACGAGCCCGACGTCGCCCAGGCGTGGCTCGAAGGGTTCGCCGGTGGCGGCGTCGACGGCGTGATCGCGAAGGATGCGTCGGACCCGTACCGGCCCGGCGAACGCACGATGCGCAAGGTCAAGCTCGAGCACACCGCGGACTGCGTCGTCGCCGGCTACCGCTGGCTCGAAGATCGCCCCGCGATCGGATCCTTGCTCCTCGCCCTCTACGCGGACGACGGTCGGTTGTGGCACGTCGGCGTCGCGAGCGCGTTCTCCGAGTCCGCGCGCCGGCGGTTCCTCGACGAGCTGTCGCCCCTCGCGATCCCGCTCGCCGAGCACCCGTGGCGGGAGGGGTTCCTGATCGAACGCAGCCCGCTCGGTCGACTCAAGGGCGCCGCGGGCCGGTGGACCCCCGACATGGCGCACGACTGGGTGCCGATCCGGCTCGACCGCGTCGCCGAGGTCGCCTACGACCGGTTCGACGGCGACCGGTTCCGTCATCCCGCGAGGTTCGTGCGGTGGCGCCCGGACCGCGACGCGCGCTCGTGCCGGTTCGACCAACTCGAGGTCGACACGAGGGCGCCGGCGGCGCTCGTGGCGCCCGCGGGGTGACGCGGGTGGCGCGCGAGGCGATCCACGTCGACGTGGGAGGACGGCTCGTCCGGATCACGTCGCCCGAGCGGATCCTGTGGCCGAACGGCGCGACGAAGGCGGCGATGCTCGAGTACTACTCGACCGTCGCGTCGGCGATGCTGCCGCACGTCGCCCGACGGCCGGTCTCGCTCCGGCGCTTCCCCGAGGGAGCGCTCGGCAAAACCTGGTACCAGACGCGCTGCGGTCAGAACCATCCTGGATACGTGACGACGCGCGTCCTCGAGGTGCCGGGCGGACGGCCGCAGGACTACTGCGTCCTGCACGACGCCGCGGGCATCCTGTGGGCAGCCAACCGCGCCGCGATCGAATTCCACCCGCTGCTGATGCGCGAGGACGACGTCGACACGCCGACGATGGTCGTGTTCGACCTCGATCCCGGCGAGGGCGCCGGGATGCTCGCGTGCGCGCGGGTGTCGCTGGTGCTGCGCGACACGCTCGAGGGGATCGGGCTGCAGGCGTTCGTGAAGACGTCGGGATCGATCGGGATCCACGTCGTCGTCCCGCTCAACTCGCCCGCAACGTTCGGCGCGACGAAGGCGTTCGCCCGCGCGGTTGCGACGACGATCCGGTGCGCGATCCCCGAACTCGTCGTCGATCGACAGGCCCGGCACCTGCGAGCCGGCAGGGTCCTCGTCGACTGGCTCCAGAACGACTGGCGGCGCTCGACCGTGGCCGCGTACTCGCTGCGGGCCGTTGCGGCGCCGAGCGTGTCGATGCCGCTCCCGTGGTCGGCGATCGAGGACGCCGTCGCTCGTGGATCCGAGGAGCAGCTCTGGTTCTCGCCCGAGCGAGCGCTCGAGCACCTGGAGCGCGACGGCGACCCCTTCGCGGGCGTGCAAACGCTCGTGCAGGCTCTGCCGAGCGCCTGAGCTGTCTACGGAAGATCGACGGGATCGAGCGGCGCCGTCGCCGGCGAGGAGACCACGCCGCCGTCGGGCGCGAACCTCGAGCCGTGGCACGGGCAGTCCCATGTCTGCTCGCTCGAGTTCCATCCGACGATGCATCCGAGGTGCGTGCACGCCGCGGAGACCGCGTTCAGTGCCCCGTCGCGCCCCCGGCAGACGGCGACCTCGCGACCGTCGACGGTGAAGATGTCCCCCTCGCCCGGCGACAGCGCATCGATGTCGCCGCCATGCGGCGTGAGCCGATCACCCACGAGGTGGCCGCCCACCGCCTTGATGTTCTCCTTGACCGCGTCGATCGCGCCGCCCTTGAAGTGATGCGCGCCCGGCGCGAACGTCGATGCCCACTCGTGCTCCGAACCGGTGATCGCGTCGCGCACGATGGCGGCACCGGCGGTCGCGTTCGTCATGCCCCACGTCCCGAACGCGGTGAGGACGTACCTGTTCGCGACGCCCTCCATCGGGCCCATGATCGGCAGCGCGTCGTAGCCGAACAGATCGTGCGTCGACCAGCGATACGCAACCCGCTCGACGCCCCAGCGCGTCTCGACCCAGTCGACGAGCTTGACCCAGGCCTCCTCGCCGACGTCCTCCTCGCCGACCTTGTGCTTCTCGCCGACGAGGATCAACAGGCGTTCGCCGTCGACGTCGACCCACCGGATCGAGCGCGTCGGGTCGGTGCAGTAGATGTACGACTCGGGTGGCACGGGGTCGCGCGTCTTCACCGCGATCGCGTACTCCATCATCGGCAGGTACCGCGAGAACATCGCGCCGTGATCGTCGATCGGCGCGTGGGTCGCGACGACGGCGTGCTCGGCGCGGACCTCGCCGCTCGCCGTCATCAGCACCTGCTCGTCGTCGTCCTCGTCGATCGTCTGTACGCGAGTGTCCTCCACGATCCGGCCGCCCTCGCGCTCGACGGCGTCCGCGAGCCCCCGCAGGTACTTCACCGGATGCAGCAGGAGCTGCTCGGGGACGCTGATGGCCGCGGTCACCGGCGTCCCGGGGAGGTCGTCCAGCGATCTCAGCCGCTCCACCGACAGGCCTGCGAGGCGCGCTGCCTCCTCCTCCTTGTCGATGATCTCCGTCTGGTCGTCGGTGTCCGCGTAGACCACGTGCGCGACGCGGTCGAGGTCGCAGTCGATCCCGTACTGGGAGACGAGGCGCGCGACCTCGTCCATCCCCCACCGGTTCGCCGCGCCGTACGCCCGCACGACATCGTCGCCATGCTTCTCGCGCAGCGAGCCATACGCCGTGCCGTGCTGCGCGGTGACCTTCACGGTGCTGTGTCCCGTCGTGGATCGACCGATCCGTCCCGCCTCGAGCACCATCACGTCCAGGCCGGCGCGGGCGCAGAACAGCGCGGTCGTGAGCCCGGCCACCCCCGCGCCGATCACGGCCACGCCGACGTTCGCGTCGCCGCCGAGCGAGGGTCGGGCCGCGAGCTCGGGCGCCGTCGCGACCCAGATCGATCGTGGCTCGGGTAGGTCGGGACCTTCGGCGGGAACGGACGTCGGAGCGTCGGTGTCGGTCATGCGGCCGCTCTACCCGGGGGCTCGCGAGCGCAATCAGCTCGTCCTGACCGGCGGGGACGCCGGGGCGTTCGGCGGTCGGCGGTAACCTCGCGGGCTCCATGCTCGCCTCCGGACGGTCGCTCGCGGTCGCGCTCGTCTTCGCGTTCGCGCTGGTCACGCTTGGCGCGTGCACGACGGCGCCCCCGCCCGGCGATCCCACGGCGACGCCGTCGACGACCGCGCCCCCTACCGCCTCACCGTCGCCGCTGGTGCCGCCCGCCCTCGAGGTGAGGATCGCCGATGCCCGGGGTGCCGGGGCGGCCGGCGAGATCGCGCCGGAGGTGCTCGCCGGCGCGTCCGACCAGATCGGGGCCACGCTCGCGACGATGTTCACGATCGGGTTCGTCGACCGCGAGGCGTGGGAAGGCGGCGCGTTCACGAGCCTGTTCCGTCTCTTCGAGGCCGACGTCCGCGACCGCGCGCACCGGGATCTCGAGCTGCTGTCGCTCGGCCCGCTCGCCAAGGTCGTCGAGGGGGTCCGGGTCCCCGTCGCGAGCGCGGAGCTCCGGTTCCTCGCGAACGCGGCCGGACGGCCCGTCGTTGCGATCGCCGACACGCAATTCGTCGCGACCGCGCGCGCGGGCGATGTCCGGGCAGAACTCGCGCAGACCGGACGGTTCGTCCTTCGTTGGAGCGAGGGCGCATGGCGGATCGCGGGATACGACGTCGCGGCGCGGATCCCGAGCGAGCTCGATCGGCGGCCGTCACCGTCCGACGCCGCCTTCGCGCCCGGTCTGCCCGCGACCGGCCCGACGTTCCTCCTCGCGATCGGGAGCGACGCCCGGCCGAGTCAGGCGGTCGCGACGGCACGCGCCGACTCGCTGCACGTGATCGGCGTCGATCCGAGGTCCGGCGTCGTCTCGATCCTGGGGATCCCGCGGGACACGTGGACGCCGATCCCCGGCCACGGCACCGACAAGATCAACGCGTCCCTGATGCTTGGCGGACCCGAGCTCGTGGTCGAGACCGTGGAGCGGCTCACCGGGATCGAGATCGACGCGTACGCCCTGACGGGGTTCGCCGGGTTCACGCAGGCGGTCTCGGCGATCCACGGCATCGACATCCGGATCCCGTACGCGATCGACGATCGCTACGCACACGCGCGGTTCCGACCCGGACCGGCGCACCTCGGCGGCAAACAGGCGCTTGCGTTCGCCAGGGCGCGCCACGACCTGAAGGACGGCGACTTCGAACGGTCGCGGAACCAGGGTCGATTGCTCGTCGCGATGGCGCAGACGCTCGCCCGCAACGCCCGCGACGGAACCGGTCCGTTCGTGCGGTGGGCGCTGGCGGGCGCCGCCGCGATCCGCACGGACCTCGCGCTCGAGGACCTGTTCGAGATGCTCGTGGCCGTCCCGATGTTCGACCCCGACGCGATGCGCAACGAGGTCGCGCCCGGTCGCCTCGCGATGATCGGGTCACAGAGCGTGGTGCGGCTCGACGCGCGGGCGACCGCGATGTTCCGCGATCTCGCCCGCGACGGCGTCCTCGACGGCTGAGCTCGCCGGCGCGCTCCTAGACTCGCGCCGTGACCGCGATCGGCATCCAGCTCCCCGAGGTCGAGCGCGACGTCCGCTGGCCCGAGCTCCACGCGATGGCGATCGCGGCCGAGGAGGTCGGGTTCGACTCGGTGTGGCTCGGAGACCACCTCCTGTATCGCGGTGAAGACCGGCCCGAGCGCGGCCCGTGGGACGCGTGGACGACGATGGCCGCGCTCGCGGGCGTGACCGAGCGCGTCCGGGTCGGCCCCCTGGTCGCATGCGCGGCCTTCCACCCGCCAGGGATCCTCGCGAGGATGGCCGCCTCGCTCGACGAGATCTCGCGGCACCGCTTCGTCCTCGGCATCGGCGCCGGATGGAACCGGACCGAGTTCGAAGCGTTCGGGATCCCCTACGACCATCGCGCCTCGAGGTTCGAGGAGGCGTTCGCGATCGTGCGTGGCCTCCTGGCGGGCGAACGCGTGACGTTCGAGGGGCGTTATCACCGCGTCGACGACGCGGTCCTGCTCCCGACGCCGTCCCGGCGGGTCCCGATCATGCTCGGCTCGAACGGTGACCGGCTGCTCCGCTCCGCGCTCGGCCACGTGGACGCGTGGAACACGTGGTTCGACGGCTACGGCAACCGCCCCGACGGGTTCGCGCGATTGAACGCGCGGGTCTCCGAGGTCGCGCGCGGGCTCGGCCGCGATCCCGACGAGATCTCCCGCAGCGCGTGTGCGCTCGTCATCCTCGACCCGGATGTCGAGGAACGTCGGATCCCCGACGGCGTCGACCCGATCGCCGGCACCACCCCCGCGATCGCCTCGCGGTTGCGCGAGCTCGCCGACGCCGGCGCCGACGAGGTCGTCGTCGTGGCGAGCCCGATCACCGAGACGTCGATCCGCACGCTCGGCGACGTCGTCGCGTCCCTCCGCTGACGGCCCGGCCGCGACTAGCATCGAGGCCGTCTGATGCGCATCCTCGCGATCGCCGACGAGCTCTCCCCCGGTCTCCCCGACCTCGGCGGACCGCCGCCCGACGTCGTCGTGTCGTGCGGCGACCTGCCGTGGGAGGAGCTCGAGCGGATCGTCGAGCTCGTGAACGTGCCCCTCCTGTACGTGCCGGGCAACCACGACCCGGCGGTCGTCGCGTCGACCCCAACGGCGGTCGGCGCGTGGCCGATCCCGATCGAGAGCGCCCACCTGGCGGATCCGCCCGGACCCCGCGGGTGCACCAACGTCGACGGGCGCATCGAGGACGCCGCGGGACTGCGGTTCGCCGGGCTCGGTGGCTCTGTCCGCTACCGCGCGGGCCCGAACCAGTACACGCAATCTTCGATGGCCCGCCGCGCGCGCGCGCTCGCCGACCGAGCGCTCCTCCGCCGGGTCCGCGACGGCCGTCGCGTCGACGTCCTGCTCACGCACTCGCCGCCGAAGGACCTCGGCGACGACGACGATCCGGCGCACGAGGGGTTCGCCGCCTTCCACCGGCTCGTGCGGCGGCTGCGCCCCAAGTTGCTGCTGCACGGGCACGTCCATCCGTACGGGATCGCGCGCGGCGACCGGATGCTCGACTCGACGCGGGTCGTCAACGTCGTGCCGTACAAGATCCTGGAGCTCGAGCCCTGACCGGCCGGAGGGATCCCGCATGGTGACCGACGGGTCGTCGTTCTACCGCGCGCGTCGTCGCGAGGCGTACCGACGGCTGTCCGAGCTCGCGGGTCGACGCCGGCCGAACCCGCTGCTCTCGCTCGAGGACGTCACCGCGCGGCTCGGCGCGTTCGAGCAGAGCTACGTGGGCGTCCGGCCGATCCCGGTGGCCGACGTCGTCGGGACCGTCAGCCGCGTCGACGACTTCGACCGCGACTTCCTCCCGAAGCGTTCGAAGATCCGCCGACGGTGGACGAGCGTCGAACGCTCGTACCCCGAGGGCGACTTCCCGCCGATCGTCGTCTACGAGCTGGACGGCCGGTACTTCGTGGTCGACGGCCACCACCGCGTCGCGATCGCCCGCCAACGCGACATCGAGATGATCGACGCCGAGATCACGCGGCTGCGCAGCCGCGTCCCGTTGCCCCCCGACGCCGACATCGGCGCGATCATCATGGCGGAGCAGCAGCGGCGTTTCCTCGAGGAGTCCGGGCTCGAGCGCTCCCGCACCGACGCCGCGATCGAGTTCAGCCGGCCGCAGGGCTACATCGAGCTGCTCGAGCACCTCAAGATCCACGGCTTCCACCTGATGCAGGAGCGCGGCGACGTCCTGCCGCCCGACGAGATCGCGGCCGACTGGTACGACCGCGTCTACCTCCCGACGGTGGAGGCGATCCGCCGGGAGCGTCTCCACGACCTGTGGCCCGCCGCCACCGACGCCGACCTGTTCCTCTGGGTCGGTCAGCGGCGCCGCGAGCTGTTCCCCGAGCGCACCGAACCCCTCGATCCGGAGGGGTCGGTACGCCTCGCGAAGGAGACGACCGACCGGGCGAAGCGCCGGCCCCGCGGCGAGCCGTGACCGCGGGGCCGCTCGCGCTCGTCGGCGGCGACGAGCTCAACCCCGGCAACGAGCCGCACGACCGTCTCCTCGTCGAGGCCGCGGGCGGCGGGCCGGCGTTCGTCCTCGTCACCGCCGCCGCGCGCCATCGACCGGAGCTCGCCGTCGCGAACGCCGTGCGCTGGTTCGGCGATCTCGGCCTGAGGGTCGAGGAGCTCCCGGCGATCCGGCGCCGGGACGTGACGTCGAGTGAGGTCGCGGCGCGCGCCCGTGATGGCCGCTTCTTCTATCTCGTCGGCGGGGATCCCGGGATCCTCCCGAGCACGCTCGCGGGCACCCCGCTGTGGGGCGCGGTCGAGGCGGCCTGGCGGGACGGCGCGGCCCTCGCCGGCTCCTCCGCCGGGGCGATGGCGCTCGCCGAGTGGGTCCTGGTTCGCGACCGCCGTCCCGGCGACGAGCGGCGACGCGCGACGGCGGGGCTCGGTCTCCTCCCTGGCGTCGCGGTCCTGCCCCATTTCGAGACGTTCGGGCACCGATGGATCGCGAGCGCGCGCGACGCCCTCCCGGAGGCGACGCTCCTCGGTATCGACGAGCGTTCGGCCGCCGTCTGGCGGGCCGGGACCTGGCGGGCGCTCGGTCCCGGCGCCGTCACCGTGATCCGGCGCGGGGAGCGCACGAGCGTCCACGACGGCGAGATCGACGCGCTGCCGTCCCCGGGTCCGCCCTGACCCGCAGCGGCCGGAGGTTCGCCTGGCGCACCGGACGGGTACGCCACGGGGGTGCCAGCCGCCACGCTCTCCGAGGCTGTCTCCGCGCGCGGGCCGCTCAGCGCGTGGGTGCTCGACCGGCTCGCAGAGCCGGCCGACGCCCCGGTTGCCGATCCTCCGAAGGTCGAGGACGACCCGCTGATCGGCGACGACCTCCACCTCGCGCTCTACCTCTGCTACGAGCTCCATTACCGGGCGCTCCCCGGCGTCGACGACGCGTGGGAATGGCGCCCGGAGCTCCTCGCGTTCCGCGCCGCGCTCGAACGGCCCTTCGAGCTCGCCGTCCGCGCGCGGGTGGCCAGGATGCCGGCCGTCGCGCCGGGCCCGATCGACGTGCGGCTCCGCGAGGTGCTGCGCCTCGACGACGGGCCGTCGCTCCCGCGGTTCCTCGAACGCGAAGGCACGGTCGAGACCTTCCGCGAGTTCCTGATCCACCGTTCGGCGTACCAGCTCAAGGAGGCCGACCCGCACGCGTGGGCGATCCCGCGCCTCACCGGAGCGACGAAGGTCGCGCTGCTCGAGATCGAGTCGGACGAGTTCGGCGGCGGCGACGCGCGGTGGATGCACTCACGGCTGTTCGCGCAGGCGATGCGGGCGCTCGGGCTCGACGCGACCGTCGGCGCGTACCTCGACGTGCTCCCGGGGGCGACGCTCGCCACCGTCAACCTGATGTCGCTGTTCGGTCTGCACCGACGGTGGCGCGGCGCGATCGTCGGCCACCTCGCCGGGTTCGAGATGACGTCGTGCGTTCCGAACCGCCGGTACGCGAACGGCCTTCGACGGCTCGGCTTCGACGACGACGCGCTCGTGTACTTCGACGAGCACGTCGAGGCGGACGCGGTCCACGAGTCGATCGCCGCGAACGACCTCGCCGGGTCGTTGATCGCGCAGGAGCCCGCACTCGAGGACGACGTCCTCTTCGGCACGCGGGCGCTCTGCGTCGTGGAGGCGACCTTCGCCCAGCGGTTGATCGGGGCGTGGAGCGCGGGGCGTTCGTCGCTCGTCGAACCGCTCGTCGCCGTCTGACCGACATGGAGGTCACGTACGTCCTGCCGATCCGCTGCGTCGAGCACGCGACGCCGGACCCGCACGTGGACCTGGTCGCGTACCTCGCCGGTCTCGCCGCCACGGGGACCGAGGTGTTGGTCGTCGACAACTCGGACGCCGCGGTGTTCGCCGCCCATGCCACGACGTTCGGCGGCATCTCGCGACACCTCCCGCCCGACGTCGCGACGCGCAACGGCAAGGTCGGCAACGTCCTGACCGGCATCCGTGCCGCGGGGAACGACCGCGTGATCCTCGCCGATGACGACGTGCGCTACGACGTCCCCCAGATCGAGGACGTCGCCGGGCGGCTCGAAGGCGCAGACGTCGTCGTCCCGGTCAACGTGTTCGACGCGTGGCCGTGGCACGCGCGGTGGGACACCGCACGTGCCCTGCTGAACCGGTCGTTCTGGTTCGACTACCCGGGCACCCTCGGGGTGCGCAGGTCGACGCTGCTCCGGACCGGCGGCTACGACGGCGACGTCCTGTTCGAGAACCTCGAGCTGATGCGGACGGTGGAGGCTGCCGGCGGTCGCGTGCACGTCGCGCCCGACCTGTACGTCCGCCGCCACCCGCCGTCCACGCGCGCGTTCCTCGGCCAGCGCGTCCGCCAGGCCTACGACGATCTCGCGCAGCCTCCCAAGCTCGTCGCGATGCTCGCGATCGTGCCCACCCTCGTGTGGGCGCTCGCCACGCGACGCGGGAGCCCCGTCGCCGGCGCGGTCGTCGCCTCGATCGCGGTGGCGGAACTCGGCCGTCGGCGCTCGGGCGGTGTCGACGTGTTCCCTTGGACCGCCCCGCTCTGGGCCCCGCTGTGGCTCATCGAGCGCGGCGTCTGCATCTGGGTCGCGGTGGCGCGTCGAGTACTGCTCGGCGGGGTCCGGTACCGCGGCGAGCGTCTACGCCGCGCCGCCACGCCGATGCACGAGCTCCGATGCCGGCTCGGCGCTCAGCGACCGGCGGTCGAGGCCGACGACGCTCGCGAACGCACCGCCGCGTGAGAGCCGTCGCAGAGCGGCTTCGTCCGTGAGCGGCCGCACCGGCAGAGCGCGATCGTCTCACGGCGCACGCACAACTCCTGGCCGTCCTCGTCGACCAGCGTGATCGGGCCGCGAACGAGGAACGGGCCCTCGCGGTAGGCGGTGACGGACGGCGGGCGTTCGCGCATGCCCCACCGGTACCCGCGACGCGTCCGGCGCACACCGGAGATGACGCTCCGGCAGGGACCGGGGACGATGGCGCGGTGAACGAGCGCGTCTGGAACTTCTCGGCCGGCCCGGCCGCGCTCCCGCTCCCGGTGATCGAGCGGGCCCGGGACGAGCTCCTGTCGTACCCGGGTGCCGGCGCGTCGGTGCTGGAGATCAGCCATCGGTCGCCCGCTTTCGACGCGATCCTCGAGGAGGCGGAGACGAACCTGCGTGAGCTGCTCGGGGTCCCTCCCGAGCACCGCGTCCTCTTCCTGCAGGGCGGCGCATCGCTCCAGTTCTCGATGGCGCCAATGAACCTCCTGCGTGGCCGCGGCGGTGCCGCGGCGTACGTCGTCACCGGATCGTGGGGAACGAGGGCGGTGGCCGAGGCGCGGCGCGAGGGCGACGTCGAGGTGGTCTGGGACGGCGGCGGCGACGACTACCGCGACGTCCCGGATCTCGCCGCCCTCGAGATCGATCCGCAGGCGCCGTACGTCCATACGACCTCGAACGAGACGATCCACGGCGTCGAGTTCCCGTCGGGGTTCGAGCCCGAGGCGGGTCCGCCGCTCGTCGCGGACGCGTCGTCCGACTTCCTCTCTCGGCCGGTCGACGTATCGAGGTACGGGCTCCTGTACGCGGGCGCGCAGAAGAACGCGGCGCCGGCGGGGCTGACGATCGCGATCGTGCGTGACGACGTCCTCGCGTCGATCCCCGACGGCCTCCCGACGATGCTCGACTACCGGACGCACGCGGAGGGCCGCTCGGTCTACAACACCCCGCCGGTGTTCGCGATCTACGTGCTGCTGCTCGTCACGCGATGGCTCCGCGACGACGTCGGGGGACTCGAGGCGATGCGTCGCCGTAACCGGGAGCAGGCCGACCTGCTCTACGACGCGATCGACGGCTCCGACGGGTTCTACCGAGGTCACGCCTTTCCGTACGCGCGATCGCTGATGAACGTCACGTTCCGGCTGCCGACCGAGGAGCTCGAGCGCGGCTTCCTCGCCGCCGCGGCCGCGCGGGACCTCGTCGAGCTGAAGGGGCACCGCTCGGTCGGCGGGATCCGCGCCTCCATCTACAACGCGATGCCCGTCGAGGGCGTCGAGGCGCTCCGGGCGTTCATGGACGAGTTCGCCGCCCGTCACCGGTAAGACGACGGGGCCCAACGACGAGGGCGGCCCCTTCTCGGGGCCGCCCTCGCGAATCCGATCTCGCGTTCGGTCAGGCCGAGCGCTGCTCGTCGATCTTCCCGCGCCAGGCGCCGGTCTCCGAGCCGCGGCTCTCGATGAACTCCTTGAATCGCTCGAGGTCGCCCTTCGTGCGACGCTCGACGATGCCGAGCGCGTCCCCGACCTTCTCGATCATGCCCTCCGGCTCGTAGTCGAGCTGAAGCATGACCTTCGTCATGTCGTCGGACAACCGGTGGAACGTGACGACGCCGGCGTTCGGGGCGCCCGTCGTGCTCCGCCACGCGACCCGCTCGTCGGGCCGCTGCTCGGTGATCTCGGCGTCCCACTCCTCACGCTTCCCGCCGATCTCCGCGATCCAGTGGAGACGCTTGTCGTCGAGCTGGCGGACCTCCTCGACGCCCTCCATGAACCGCGGGAACTGCTCGAACTGCGTCCACTGGTTGTACGCGGTCGAGAGCGGAACCTGCACCTCGATGCTCTGTTCGATCGTGCCCATCGCGAGTCCTCCTCGTCGTCGGGGTCTCCTGGTTCATTACCCCGGTCTCCCGGGGCGATGCGCGTTCCGCCCGTCCGCATAGCTTCCACGGCGATGCGTAGGTACGCGGGAGCGCGAACGCGGCTCAGCGCGTCGCGATCACCCGCTCCACGAGCCTGCGTTGCTCCTCGTCGAGCCATGGTCCCTCACCGGCGACGGCGTTCGAACGCACGTGATCGACCGAGGACGTGGCGGGGATCGTCACGTGGACCCTCGGGTCCGAGAGCGTCCACTTCAGGAGCGCCTGCGCCCACGTCTCGACGCCGAGGTCGCGGAGGACCGCGGGGTCGCCCGGGGACGTCCTGAGGAGGTCGCCCTCGGCGAACGGCCGCATCGCCACCACGCCGATACCCATCTCCTCGGCGAGCGGCAGCACCCCGCGCTCGGCCCGGCGCTCGAGCGGGTTGTACGGGATCTGGACCGCATCGACGTGTCCCGTCCGCATGCATGCCATCAGCTCGCCGAACCGGGCCTCATCCCAGTGGGTGGCGCCCACGAGCCCGATCCGGTCCGCGTCGACCTCCCGCTCGAGCCACGGGAGATGGTCGCGCCATCCGACGAGGTTGTGGATCTGCTCGAGCTCGATCCTGCCGTCGAACGAGGCGAGCTGAGTCTCGAACTGCCGGCGACCCTCGAGCAACGACGGGGTCCAGATCTTGGTGGCGACCGTCGCCGAGGCGCGGACGCCCAGCGTCGCGAGCGCGCGACCGAGCACCCCCTCGGCCCGCCCGTACATCGGCGACGTATCGACGAAGCGGACGCCCGCGTCGAAGGCCGCACGCACCACCTCGACCGCGCGAGGTTCCTCGGACGGCGCGACGTCGAGCACCGTCCAGGTCCCGAGCCCGATGACCGGGACGACGAGATCGGTGCGTCCGAACCGGCGCGTCTGCACGCCCGGCCGTCAGTCGTCCGACGCGCCGCCGTGCTCACGGAGGTAGCGCTCGAGCTCGGCCGCGAGGTCCTCGCCGCTCACCTCGGTGTCGTCGTCCTCGCCCGTCGCATCTTCGAGCCGACGGACGTAGTCGCCGAGGTTCCCGTCCTCCCCGATCGCCTCCTCGACCTGCTGTTCCCACGACCGCGACGCGAGCTCGACCTCGCCGGTATCCACCTCGACGTCGAGCACGTCGCGGACGCGCTCCATCAGCGCGAGCGCGACCTTCGGGTTCGTCGTCTGCGGCAGGTAGTGCGGCGACGCTCCCCAGATCGACACGGCGGGCACCCCCGAGCGCCCGGCGATGTCGTTCAGGACGCCGACGATCCCGGTCGGTCCCTCGTAGCGGGCGGGCACCATGTCGGAGCGCTGCGACCACGAGGGGTCGACCGACGATGACGTCACCGGCGAGGCCATCGAGTGGGGGACGTCGGCGAGGAACGCGCCGAGCGTGACCAGGACCGAGGCGTCGAGCTCGGCGCAGACCTGGAGGATCTGCTCGCAGTAGGTCCGCCACCGGACGTTGGGCTCGACACCGGAGAACAGGACCACGTCGCGCGCTCCGACCCGGGCCCACCAGAAGTCGTTCCGTGGCCAGTCGAGGCGTCTCGTCTCGCCGTCGACGAGTCGCACGGTCGGCCGGTGCACCTGGAAGTCGTAGAACTCCTCGGGGTCGATCGAGGCGAAGCGCCGGGCGCCCCACTGCTCGCGCAGGTACCGGACGGCCGACGTCGCCCCCTCGCCGCCGTCGTTCCATCCGGCGAAGGCCGCGATCACCGCCGGCGAGGTGACCGTGGGGCGCGCGCGATACTCGACGGAGCTCACGGGGTCCAGTCTGGTCGGCCGCCCCGTCGCTGTCATCCGTCCTCGGTCGGCTATCAAGCCTCGCCGCCCCACGGCCGATGGGGAACCGTCAGGGGCCGGAGTACTTCCGGCCGAAGCCGGACGTCGCTCGGGAGGGAGACCGGTGTCGCTCGCGGAGCCCAGGATCGGCGCCGACGGCGACCCGAGCACGGCCGCCGTCGACTATCGCACGCTCGTCGAACAGATCCCTGCGATCACGTACACCGAGACGCACGATCCCCACTCGCCGACGCAGCGCGTGACCTTCGTCAGCCCGCAGGCGACCAGGATCCTCGGGCACGCCCCCCAGGAGTTCATCGACGACCCCGAGCTGTGGCGCAAGCTCCGCCATCCGGCCGACCGCGCGACGGTGATGGCCGCCGAGCGCACCGCGGACGTGACCCGGCGTCCGTTCCGCGCCGAGTATCGGATGTACGACCGCGCAGGCAAGCTCCACTGGTTCCGCGACGACGCCGTGATCGTCGAGGACGATGGATCGGGCGGGACGTTCTGGCAGGGCGTGATGTTCGACGTCACCGCCGAGAAGGAAGCGGAGCAGCAGGCGCGCGAGGCCGATCGCCGGTATCGATCGCTCGTCGAGTCGCTCCCGTGCGTGGTGTACGTCGACCACCTCGATGCGCGCGCGACCAACGTGTACACGAGCCCCCAGTCCGAGTGGCTCCTCGGCTACACGAATCAAGACTGGGAGCGCGACCCGGATCTGTGGCTGAGCAAGCTCGTCCACCCCGACGACCGTGACCGGCTCGTCGCCGCCGAGGCGCGACACGTGGAGACCGGGGAACCCTTCGACGAGGTCTATCGAGCGCTGCACCGCGACGGCCGGACCGTGTGGATCCGCGACGTCGCCGTCGTCGTCCTCGACGAGGACGGGACGCCCCTGTACTCGCAGGGGTTCATGCTCGACATCACCGCGCAGAAGGAGGCAGAGGCAGGCCTGAAGGACGCGCTCGACCGCGAGCACGCCCACGCCGACGACCTCCGCAAGATGGACGACCTCAAGAACACCCTCCTGCACACGCTGAGCCACGATCTGAAGGGTCCGATCACCGCGGTGCTCGCCTCGACCGCCGCGCTCAAGCGCGAGGACGTCGGTGACGCGGAGCGTCGCGAGCTGCTCGACGGGATGGCTCGACGCGTCCGCAAGATGGACCGCCTGCTGAGCGACCTCCTCGACCTCGAGCGGCTCGGCCGCGGGATCAGCGAGCCGGTGACGTTCCCGGTGGACCTCGGACAGCTGGTCAGCGATCTCGTGCACGGCACGGATGTGCTCGAGGGCCGTTCGGTCGAGGTCGTCGCCCGTCCCGTCGTCGCGCACGTCGACCCGCCCAAGATCGAGCGGATCGTCGAGAACCTCCTCGTGAACGCGGTCCGTCACACGCCGCTCGGCACGAGCATCTGGGTGCGCGTCGCGCCTCACGAGGGCGGCGCCGTGATCTGCGTCGAGGACGCCGGCCCTGGCGTCCCCGACGCCGCCAAGGCCGACGTGTTCGAGCCGTTCAGCAAGGGCAACGCGGAGTCCGCCGGTTCGGGGATCGGCCTCTCGCTCGTGGCGCGGTTCGCCGAGCTCCACGGCGGCCGCGCGTGGGTCGAGGACCGGGCCGCGGGCGGCGCCTCGTTCCGCGTCTTCCTGCCGGGGCCAGGCGCGCGAGCTGACCGCTGAGCCGCGCGCGCTCCGCGCTCGAGGCGCAACCCGCGGCGCTCCGCACCGTTCCTCCCGGATGACCTTGAGCCGCGTGTCGGCGCACGGCACCATGCCGGCGCCCGCCGACCCCGATCCGGAAGGCCCCCCCGAAGTGTCCTTGCGTCGTACCGTCCGCGTCGCCGTCGTCGTCGCGACCGCGTTCGCGATGCTCGCGATCTTCCGGCCCGAACCCGCGGGCGCGGCGGCGGTACGGCTCGCCGCATCGGTCGCCGTCGCCACGTACGGCGATGACGTCACGCTGGCCGGAACCGTCGGCGGCCAGGGCGCCTGCGCCGACGGTCGCACGGTCCGACTCCGGTGGCAGCCCGCCGACGCGACCGGCTTCGCCCTGCTCGCGGAGACCGCGGTCGCCCCCGACGGGACGTTCGGGTTCGACGTCACGCCGTCGGTGAACGCCCGGTACCGGGTCGCGGTGGCTGCGAGCGGTGCCTGCCCTCCGGAGGTCTCGAACGAGGTGCCGGTCCGCGTCCGCGCGCGCGTCGACGCCTCGATCGTCGTCGGCTCGAGCGTGGCCGGCAGCTGCGTGGACGTGACGGCGATCGTCTCCCCCGCCAAGCCCGGCCAGACCGTCGAGCTCCAGCGGCGCGCCGGCAGATGGCGCACCGTCGAGACGTTGCCGTTGAACGGTGACAGCGCGGCCCGGAGCCACCCGTGCCTCGGATGGGACGACCTCGGGGTCGCGAGGTACCGCGTCCGGTGGACCTCGCAGGATGCGCTGAACGACGCCGCGGCGAGCCCGATCCTCGCGTTCGAGGTCGTCCGGGCGGGATGGATGGAGCGCATCGACGACGTCGTCGGGCGGCGCCCGGTCTCGATCTCGGTCGGTGAGGACGGCGTCTACCTGTACCGCCACCTCGATCAGGCCGACCGCACGCCGGCGTCGAACGAGAAGCTCCTGCTCGCGATGGCGATGCTCGACGCGTTCGGGCCCGACCATCGGATCCAGACGATCGCGGCGACCTCGCGACTCGACGGGGCGAGGATCGACGGCGACCTCTGGCTCCTCGGTCACGGGGATCCGATCGTGACGAGGTCGACGCTGGCGGGCCTCGCGGACGCGATCGTCGACGCCGGCGTCAGGCGGGTGACCGGCAGGGTGATGGGCAGCACCTCGTACTTCGCGCGCGACTGGGAGGCGCGCGGGTGGAACTCGGTGGCGACCGACTACGTGAACCGGCCGACGGCGCTCACGTTCGAGGGCAACCGGTCGGACGACCCCGAGCGGGCGGCCGCCGAGGCGCTCACGCGACAGCTCGAGATGCGCGACGTCGCGGTCCGGGGTCGTCCCGGCTCGGGCGACGCGCCGGCCGGCGTCGACCCGATCGCGATCTCGCGATCGAAGCCGATGTCGACCCTCCTCGCGAAGATGCTGCGACCGTCGTGGAACTTCGCGGCCGAGGTCTTGGGCAAGGGGCTGGGCGTCGCGTTCCGCGGCACGCCGGGGACCATCTCGAAGGGCGCCGCGGCGATCGAGGCGTGGGTCCGCGCCAACGGCGTCGGCGACTTCGAGCTGTTCGACAGCTCCGGTCTGTCCTACGCCAACCGCGTCGACGCCGCCGGCATCGTCCGGCTGCTCTGGGCCGCAGAAGCGGCGTCGTGGGGAGACGCCTTGCGAGGCGCGCTCCCCGGCGGCGGCCAGGGGACGCTCGAGGATCGTCTCGAACGGGTCCGCATCCGCGCCAAGACCGGAACGCTCTCCGACGTCTCCTCGCTCTCCGGGTGGGTCTGGGCGGAGCGGACAGGATCGTGGATCGAGTTCTCGGTCGTCTCCGACATCGGCAAGCCCGCGGCCGAGGACATCGAGGACAAGATCGTCAGGATCTTGTCGAACAACGTCCGCTGATCGTCGGATCCGTCTCCGCGCCGTAGGCACGGATGCGCAAGGAACCGTTAACCGCGCCCTCCAACGGGCCGATGCAGTCTCGGAGATGGATGCAGACGTGCGCTCCGCGCACCGCGCCGGCCTGCTCGACCGCGTCTTCCACCGAAGCCGCGTCGGGATGCTCGTGGCGCGCTTGGACGACGGGCTCGTGCTCGAGGCGAACGACGGTTTCGCCGCGCTGATCGCGCGCCCGCTCGGCGAGATCCTCGGTGCGGACGTGTTCGGCCTCGACGTCTGGGGCGAGACCGGCCCCCGGCGCGCGCGCGAGCTGCTGACGGACACCGGCTTGATCGACGGCTACGACACGAACGTCCGGACCGACGCCGGCGATACCCGGATCGTCCGTGCGTGGGCGGAAACCGTCGACGGCCCGGAGACCCTGTTGGTGATCCGCGCGTCCGACGTCGACGGCCGCGCGGCCGCGAAGACCCGGTACCTCGAGCTGCGGGAGACCGAGGTCCGGTTCCGCGCCATGGTCGAGCACATGCCGGCGATCACCTACACCCAGGTCGAGGACCCGACGACCGAAACCGGGCTGCGCGACGTCTACGTGAGCCCGCAGATCGAGGCCCTCCTCGGGGTGCCGGCGGACCAGTGGCTCGAGGAGCCCGACGCGTGGGTTCGCCAGATCCATCCTGAGGACCGCGCGCGGGTGTGCGAGCAGATCCGTTCGACGCCGCGCGGCCGCTTCCACAGCGAGTACCGGATGATCGCGCGCGACGGCTCGATCCACTGGTTCCGCGACGAGGCGATCCACGTCGAGGATCCGGCGAACGGCGTCGCCCTGTGGCAGGGTGTGATGCTCGACATCACCGACGCCAAGCTGGCCGCGGACCACCACGCCGCGACGGAGGCGAAGTACCGTGCGCTCGTCGAGCAGCTGCCGGCGGTCGTCTATCTCGGCGAGTACGGCGACGAGGGTGAGTGGCTCTACATCAGCCCGCACATCGAGACGGTCCTCGGCTACACGCCGCAGGAATGGCTCGCCCACCCCGCGCCGATGGGACAGCTTACGCATCCCGAGGATCTCGACCGTGCCCGCGCGGAAGAGGAACGTTCGCTCCGCAACGGGACCCCGTACCGCGCCGAGTACCGGATGCGCGCACGCGATGGACGTTGGGTCTGGATCCTCGACGAGGCCGGCGTCGTCCGCGACGACGACGGCAACCCGCTGTGCATGCAGGGGTTGATGTACGACATCACCGAGCGCAAGGAGGCGGAGGAACGCCTCGTC
>DASPIF010000434.1:0-2591 GCA_035629255.1 Actinomycetota bacterium
GGTCGATCCACACGGGGGCGCCGAGCGCGACCGCCTCGAGCCCGTCGTTGGGCAGCTCCGCCGTCAGGGCCTGCTCGTCGGGGAGCCGGAGGATCACGCGGGAGAGCCAGCCGAGCGTCGTGATCCGTTCGACGATCGCCCGGACCGAGTCGGCGCTCGCGCCATCGGTGGAGACGCGCACGTCGTGAGGTCGGACGAACGCCCGTGCCGCGGCGCCCTCTTCGAGATGACGTGCGCCCGCGACGCGGTGATCGCCGAACTGCACGTGGCCGTCCACGACGTGCCCGTGGAGCACGTTGGCGGTCCCGACGAACCCGGCGACGAACGGGGTGGCCGGCTCGTGGTAGACCTCGGCCGGCGAGCCCACCTGCTCGACGTTGCCCTCGTGCATCACGACGACGCGGTTCGCGAGCTCGAGCGCCTCGTCCTGGTCGTGCGTCACGAGCAGCGACGTCACCCCGAGCTCTCGATGTAGCTCGTCGAGCCACCGGCGCAGCTCCTGGCGGACCCGCGCGTCGAGCGCGCCGAACGGCTCGTCGAGCAGCAGGACCTTCGGGCGCGGCGCGAGGGCCCGCGCGAGCGCCACCCGCTGGCGCTGACCGCCCGACAGCTGGTCGGGGTAGCGCTCGCGGAAGCCGGTGAGCTGCACGAGCTCGAGCAGCTCGGCCACCCGCGTCCGCTGGTCCGCCCGCGAGATCTTCCGCACCGAGAGCCCGAACGCGACGTTCTGCTCCACCGTCATGTGCCGGAAGAGCGCGTAGTGCTGGAACACGAAGCCGACGCGGCGCTCCTGGACCGTCTTGAACGTGTGCTCCTCGTCGCCCATCCAGATCCGGCCCTCGCTCGGCGTCTCGAGCCCGGCGATCATCCGGAGCACCGTGCTCTTGCCCGAGCCGCTCGGCCCGAGGAGCGCGGTGATCGAGCCCGCGTCGGCCGTGAACGTCACGTCCTTGACCGCCTCGAACGAGCCGAAGCGCTTCCAGAGCTTCTCGACCCGGATCGGGATGCCGTCGAGGTGGACCGAAGGCTTCGTCATGTCTCCCGCTCCTTCTGCTGCCGTCGTTTGAACGTCTCGATCCCGACGAGGAGCACGACCGAGACCAGGGCCAAGGAGAGCGCCACGACGAAGCCGTTGGCGTCCCGGAACTGATCGAACTCGCGGAGGATGTACAGCGTCGCGGTCTCCGTCTGACCGGTGATCGCGCCGCTCACGATGAGGACGGCGCCGATCTCTCCGATCGAGCGCGCGGTCGACAGCGCGATCCCGTAGAGCAGCCCCCACCGGATGTTCTTGAGCGTGACCCGGAAGAACGTCTGGAACGACGACGCGCCGAGCGTCCGCGCCGCCTCCTCTTCCGCGGTCCCGAGCTCGTGCAGGACCGGCACGACCTCCCGGATCACGAACGGGATGCAGATGAAGATCGTGACGAGCGCCATCGACGGGAGCGCGAACAGGACGTCGATGCCCCGCGCCGCGAACCAGGCCTCGAACAGGCCCTCGCGACCGAACAGCAGGATCGCCATCACGCCGACGATCACGGGCGAGACGGCGATCGGCAGGTCGACGAAGGCGCTCACGAGCGCCTTGCCGGGGAAGCGATCCCCGGCGACGACGAGCGCGACGATCACCCCGAGCACGGTCGTCACGACCACCGTGATGACCGTGATGATCGCGGTGAGCTGGTAGGCGTGCATCACGTCGGGCGAGCGGAGCAGCGTCCAGATCTGCGACCACCCCGGCCGCAACGCCTGCAACGCGATCCCGATCAGCGGCGCCAGCACCAGGATGCCGACGTAGGCGAACGCCGCGACCGTGAAGCCGCCGTGGACGAGCCGTCGCCGCGAGCTCGCGCCGAGCGACGGAGGGCGAGGATCGACCACCGCGCTCACGGCACCGCTCGCTTCTGCCGGACGCCGAGGAGCCGCTCGGTGACGAGCACCAGGAGGAACGAGAGCGCGAAGAGCATCGCGGAGATCGCGGCCGCCTCCTCGATGCGGAACTGGCTCGTGAGCTGGAAGATCAGCACCGGTGCCGTCAGCGTCTCGTTCAGGATGTTGCCCGAGACGATCACGATCGCGCCGAACTCCCCGATCGCACGCGCGAACGCGAGCAGCCCGCCACCGACGATGCCGGCGCGGAGCTTCGGGAGCACGACCTTGCGGAAGGTCATCCAGCGCGTCGCGCCGAGGACGCGAGCGGCCTCTTCCTCGGTCTCGTCGAGCTCGAGCAGCACCGGCTGCACCGTGCGGACGACGAGCGGGAGCGTGACGAACAGCAGCGCGAGCAGGATGCCCCACTGCGCGAAGATCACGGAGATGCCGTTGCGCTCGAGGAAGGCGCCGATCGGCGAGTTCGGCCCGTAGAGCGCGCGAAGCATGACGCCGGTCACGAGCGTCGGGATCGCGAACGGGATGTCCACGATCGTCGAGAGGAGGTCCCGCCCGGCGAACCGGTACCGGACGATCACGTAGGCGATCAGCGTCCCGAACACGACGTTGACGACCGCGGTGGTCAGCGCCAAGGCGATCGTGAGCAGGATCGCGTGTCGGGCCCCCGGCGTCTGCATCGCGCCGCGGAACGCGTCGAGGCC
>DASPIF010000435.1:0-5525 GCA_035629255.1 Actinomycetota bacterium
CGGGCGCACTGCTACGGTCGGGTGATGCCGTCCGCCGACGACGAGGTCGCGCGCTCCCGCACGCGACACCTCGTGCGGCGGATCGCGGTCGACGTGTCGCCCCTCCGCGCGTCGCACGACTTCCGTCGGCTGTGGTTCGGATGGCTCGCGTCGCACTTCGGTTATCACTTCACGGTCGTCGCGACGTTCGTGCAGGTGTGGCGGCTCACCGGCTCGTCCGCCGCCGTCGGCGCGATCGGCCTCGTCGGCTTGCTCGGGATCGTCGTCGGCGTCCTCGGCGGCGGCGCGTTCATCGATGCCTACGATCGCCGTCGGATCCTGATCTGGGCGCAGGCCGGCTTCATCGCGGCGACGGCGACCCTCTTCCTCGCGACGCTGCTCGGGCCCGCGCCCCTTGCGCTGATCTACGTCGCGAGCGGCACGATCGCCGGACTCTCGGCGATCAACTCGTCGGTCCTGAACGCGATGACGCCGACGCTCGTCGGCGCCGAGTTGCTGCCGTCGGCGCTGACGCTCAACCAGGTCCAGTTCCAGTCGACCGGACTCGTCGGGCCGGCCCTGGCCGGCGTCGCGATCGACACGGTGGGACTCGAGATCGCCTACGCGATCGATCTGCTGTGCTGCATCGGGATGCTGCTCGCCGTGCTCGGCACGAGCCGGGCACTGCCGAGGGGCGACGTCGACGCCATCCGCGGGTTCGCCGCGATCCGCGAGGGCTTCTCGTTCGTCCGCGGGCGACGGGTGATCCAAGCCGCCTTCGGGATGGATCTGGTCGCGATGATCTTCGGGATGCCGAGGGCGCTGTTCCCGGTGCTCGCCGTCTCACGGTTCGGCGGTGGCGCGTTGGTCGTCGGGCTGCTGTTCTCGGCCCCCGCGGTCGGTGCGCTCCTCGCGGGACTGACCGGCGGCTGGATGAAGCACGTGCGGCGGCAGGGCATCGCCGTGACGCTCGCCGTCGTCGTGTGGGGGTTCGGGATCACCCTGTTCGGCCTCGCAGGCTCGAACCTCGTGCTCGCCGTCGTGTGCCTCGCGATCGCCGGTGGAGCGGACGTCGTGTCCGCCGTCTTCCGCCACACGATCCTGCAGCTGTCGACGCCGGACCACCTCCGCGGCCGGCTGTCCGGGATCAACTTCCTCGTCGTCGCCGGCGGTCCCCGGCTCGGCGACCTCGAGGCCGGGCTCGTCGCGGCGGCGTTCTCGCCGTACGTGTCGGTGGTCTCGGGCGGCCTGGCCTGCATCGGAGCCGCAGGGATCCTCGCCGCACTCGTCCCTGCGCTCCGGCGCTACGAGTCGCCGACGGCGCCGCTGCCCGAGGACGCCGCGAGCGGCTACTGACGCCGGCGTTCGAGGAAGCGGTGCATCCGCGCGCCGCGATCCTCGGTGTGGAACGTCAACGTGTACGCCAGTCGCTCGAGATCCGCGCCGGCGTCCTGTCGCGCCGTCGCGTTCAGGACGGTCTTCGCGAGGCGGACGGACGTTGGCGCTTGACGGAGGATCTCATCCATCAGGCGTCGCGCCTCGCCGAGCGCGTCGTCGACGACGACGTTCACGAGCCCGAGCGCGGCGGCGTCACCGGCGTCGAGCAAGCGGCCCGTGAAGACGAGCTCCTTCGCACGGCCGAGGCCGACGTGCTGCAACACGCGCTGCGTGCCGCCCGCACCCGGCAGGATGCCGAGGCCCACCTCGGGGAACCCGACGCGCGCGTGCTTCGCCGCGACCCGTAGGTCGCACGCGAGCGCGAGCTCCCACCCGCCACCGAGCGCATCGCCGTTCAGCGCGGCGACGGTGGGGACCGGGAGATCCTCGAGCTCGAGGAGGGTCCGCTGCACGGCGCCCGCAAGTGCCACCCACGGGTCCCGGTCCGCGAGCTCCTCGACGTCGGCGCCCGCGACGAACGCCCTCTCGCCTGCGCCCGTGACGATCACGCCGCGCAGACGCTCGTCGTCGCGCAGCGCGTGGACGAGGTCGCGCAGCTCGACCCACGCGGCGCGATCCATCGCGTTGCGCCGCTCCTGCCGGTCGACCGTGACGACGACGACGTCGTCGGATCCCCGGTGGGTCCGCAGGGATCCCTCAGGCATCTCGGCGCCCGCGCCCGTCGCGGTACTCGTAGACGCCGCGGCCGGTCTTCCGACCCAGATAGCCCGCCTCGACGTACTTCACGAGCAGCGGCGCCGGGCGGAACCGCTCGCCGAGCGTCTGGTGGAGATACCGCAGGACGCTGAGCCGCGTGTCGAGCCCGATCAGATCACCGAGCTCGAACGGGCCCATCGGATGTCCGAGCCCGAGTTTGACGGCCTTGTCGATCTCCTCGGGGCTCGCGACGCCTTCGGTGAACATGTGCCACGCCTCGTTGCCGATCGCGGCGCTCAACCGGCTCGTCGCGAAGCCCGGCCGATCCGCGACGACGATCGTCTCCTTGTCGATCCGTTCGCAGAGCTCGCGCGCGGCGTCGATCGTCCAGTCGTCGGTGGTCACGCCGCGCACGATCTCGACGAGCGGCAGCCGGTCGGGGGGGTTGAAGAAGTGCAGACCGACGACCTGCCCCGGCCGCCGGGTCCAGCTCGAGATCAGCGTGATGCTGAGCGCCGACGTGTTCGAGGCGAGGATCGCCTCGGCCGGCGCGAGCGCGTCGAGCTCCTCGAACACCGATCGCTTCACGTCGGCGTCCTCGGTCACCGCCTCGATCGCGAACCAGCAACCGGCGAGCGCCTCCTCGAGCGTGCCGACGAAGCCGATCCTCGAGAGCGTCGCCTCGCGCAGCTCGCGCGTCAGGACGCCACGGGTCACTCCGCGATCGAGGGCAGCTTCGATCTTCGACTTCGCCCTCCCGAGCGCCTCCGCGTCGGCGTCGAACAGGCGGGCCTCGTACCCGCCCTTCGCGACGACCTGGGCGATCCCGTGCCCCATCGTGCCGGCGCCGATCACGGCGACCGGGCCCCTCGTCCCTCCCATCGGTCCGGGCCTCCCTCCCTATCGTTCGATCGTCACGTTCACGCCGCATCCCGCCACACGATCGCCGCGCGGCCCAGCAGCGATCCCTCGCGGACGGCGTCGAGCAGATCGTCGAGTGCGTCCGGCGGACCCACCTCCGTCACGACCGGCTGGACGTCGCCCGCGGCGACCAGCCGCGCGGCGCTCCGGACCTCGGATCGCGAGGCGTAATGGCTGCCGACGATCGACGACTCGCGCATGACGAGATCGCGAGGCGCGACCGGCTCCGCCACACCGGGAACCGCGGAGAGCACGCAGACGCGTCCACCCTGCCCGACGTGGCTCATCGCCCAGCGGAAGCTCGCGGCCGTCCCGACGAGATCGATCACGGCGTCCGCGGCACCGCCCCATCCCGCCAGATCCACGTCGTCGAACGACGTCGAGTCCTCCGCGCGCGCTCCGAGCCGCTCGACGAGCTCCAGCTTGGCGGCGCCACGTTCGAGCCCGAGGACCTCGGCGCCACACGTCCGGGCGACCTGCACCATGTGCGCGCCGACGCCTCCGGCGGCACCGACGACGACGACGCGCTCGCCTGGCTCGAGCTGCACGCGGCTCCGGCAGACGTGGATCGACGTCGCGCACGCGTCGGGGATCACCGTGGCCGGCGCCGGTTCGACGTCGTCTCCGAACGCGATCGCGTTCCCCTCGGGGAGGTTCGAGCGACGCGCGTAGCCGCCGTCGCGATGGACCCCGTACCGGCCGGCGATGCGTTCGCACCGCGCCTCACGACCGGCGAGGCACTGCCGGCACGAGAAGCACGAGAGGTAGAAGTACGCGAGGACGCGCTCGCCGACCTCGCGCGCGACGCCCTCACCGACGGCCGCGATCCTGCCGACGACCTCGTGGCCGGGCACCCGTGGCAGCAGCGACGCGTCGTTCCAGTTGTCCCCCCGAACGTAGTTCACGACGGTCCGTCCGACGCCGCACGCTTCGACCTCGATCTGGACCTCGCCCGGCGCGGGAGGCCCGAGCTCCCAGGTCTCCCAGCGAAGGGGGTCACCCCACGAAACCAGCCGGTACCCCTCGTTCGCGCTCACGCGTGGATCCCGTCCTGGAGACCCGTGCCGGCCGCGCTCTCGTGCTCGGTCCGCAGGCGACGCGACAGACGTCGCGCCGCGTGGATCGGCGCCGGAACGCGCCCACGACCCGACGCGTGGAGCACGATGTCGCGAGCGGTCTCGGGTGCGGTGCGCCACGCGGCGTGCGCGGTGATCGAGCTCGCCCGCGACAGCGTCCGGATGCGGAACCCGACGAGCGCATCGTCGACCCGAACGGGCGTCCAGTCGCCCCTCCGCGTCCCGGGCTCCGGGGCCACACCCACGTCGGGACGCTCGGTGACGCCGACCGTCGGGATGTCGACCGCCGCGCCGAGCTGGATCGCGAGTCCCGCGCCGCGTGGGTGATCGCGGCCGGCCGCGTTGACGACGATGATGTCCGGCCGCTCGGGCAGCGCGTGCACGACGTCCTCGAGGATGGGGCCGACGGTGAGCGCGAGGTACCCCGGTCGGTACGGCCGCTGGAGATGTCGCGTCGCCGTCGCGGTCGCGACCTCGTCGCTCCCCCGCATGACCACCGCCGCCGCCCACGCGACGTCCTGGAGCTCATCGTGCTTGCCGCTCGGGAGCGAGACGAACACGCCGCAGATCTGCGGCGGCTCCTCGCTCGTCCATCGCCACGGGTCCTCGTCCTGAGCGCGGCGCGCGAGCTTGCGCTGGAGGCGCTCGAGCTCGCGGGGGGTCCCGGGCCACCACGTCGGCTCGACCGGGACGACCGGCGGCGCGCTCGCGGCCTCCGCCTCCTCGATCGCGCGGGCGAGCTCCGGGTCGATCGCCTCGACGGCGAGGGCCAGGCTGCGGCGGCGCGACGGCGGCGCGGCGTCGTACGCGGCCAGGAGCTGGCGGACGGTCCCGAGCGTCGTCGTTCGGGCTGCGTCCTCCAGCCCGGCGAGGAGATCGCGCTCGACCTCCAGGCACGCCGTCATCGCGCGTTCGACCGTGCTGCGACCGAGCGCCGTCAGCAGGACCGGAAGACTCCGGCGATCCGTCGGATCCGATGTCCGTTCGATCAGCCCCTTCGCCTCCAGCCGGTACAGCCGGTTCGTGACCGCCGCGGGCGAGAGCAGGCACAGGCGGTGCAGCTCGCGCGGCGACATCCGGAACGGCGGCCCGGAGCCGCGGAGGGCGGCGAGCACGAGGAACTGCCCCCAGTCGAGTCCGAACCGCGACGACGTGCGGCCCATCCGTTGTTCGAGGAGCTGCGCGAGACGGGACAACCGCGCCGTCACGGCGACCGGTTGGAGCGCCTCCTCGGACAACGTCGCCGTCCAGTCGCCGAGGACGATGTCGATCTGATCCGGTGACGGCGCGTCGCGTCCGGGCGCGAAGCGGGAACGCGGCTCGACCCGCCTCGCACGGTCGTCGCCGAGCCGGCGCGCCGCGGCGCCGTCGGTGGGCAGCCCCGGTCCGGACATCACGCCTCCAACTCGTCGCCCCGGCGCGGCAGCGAGACGACGGCCGTCCCGGGCGTCGTGA
>DASPIF010000436.1:0-2189 GCA_035629255.1 Actinomycetota bacterium
CACATCGTCTACGTCGACGACGAGCCGCTCACCGAGCCGTACCTGACGAGGCGTGCGCAACGGTCGATGGAGGACTACGGTCCGGTCACGGTGCCCGACGACGCACTGTTCGTGATGGGGGACAACCGCGGGAACTCCAACGACTCGCGCGCCGGGCTCGGATTCGTCCCTGTCGATCGCGTGATCGGTGGCGCGTTCGTGACGATCTGGCCGCCGTCGAGGGTCGGATGGGCGCACTGACGCTCGACCTCGGGCGCTACGAGCGCACGTTGCGCGAACAGGGCTTCCGCAACATCGCGGGGGCCGACGAGGCCGGACGTGGCGCGCTGGCGGGCCCGCTCGTCGCCGCGGCCGTGATCCTGCCGGACGCGTTCGACCTGGACGGGATCAACGATTCGAAACAGCTCACGGCGAACCAGCGTTCTGAGGCGTACGCACGGATCGTGCGCGATGCCGTGGCGTGGTCGGTCTCGCGGTGCACGCCGACGAGGATCGATCGCCGAGGCCTGCACAAGACGAACGTCCACCTGCTGCGGCGCTGCATCACACAGCTCGCCGTCGCCCCCGACTACGTGCTCACCGACGGGTTCCCCGTGCGCCGGCTCGACGCGCCGATCCTGTCGATCAAGAAGGGCGACTGCGTGACCGCCTCGGTTGCGGCGGCGTCGATCGTGGCGAAGGTGACGCGGGACCGCATCATGGACCGGTACCACCGCCGCTTCCCGATGTACGGGTTCGATACCAACCGGGGCTACGGGACCGACGCGCACCGCGACGCGATCCGCGCGCACGGACCCTCGCCGATCCACCGCTACTCGTTCAAGGGCCTGCGGACGGGCTACTACGACAGCGAGGTCTGGTCGCGACGAGCGACGAGCGACGACGCCGTCGTAGCGCTCGGGGAGGGGGACGACGCGTGAACCACGACGAGGACGACATCGAGCGGTTCGAGGAGGAGCGGGAGCTCGAGCTCTATCGCGAGTACCGCGACGTCGTCCCGATGTTCACGTACGTCGTCGAGACCGAGCGGCGCTTCTACCTCGCGAACACCGTCGAGCTCAACCCGAAGCAGGACGGTTGGCTCGAGGTCGCGCTCACCGACGCGTGGGTGTGGGACATGTTCCGCACCGGGCGCTTCGTTTCCAGCGTGCGTGTGATGACGCGCCGCGACGTGAACGTCGAGGAGCTCCGTCGGGAGGACGAGACGCCGCTCGCGCCGTGACGGGCGTGTCGGTGGCCGGCGCTACCGTCGTCGGGTGGCAGCGTCGACCGATCCGAGGGCCGGGCGCGGGCGCGCCGGCGAGGACGCGACTGCGGACGTCTACCGACGGCGCGGCTACCGCATCCTCGCGCGCAACTGGCGGTGTCCGCTCGGCGAGATCGATCTGATCGCGCGGCGCCAAGACGTCGTCGTGATCTGCGAGGTCAAGTCGCGCTCGGGGGTCGCGTTCGGAGGCGGGTACGAGTCCGTGACGTGGTCGAAACGACGTCGGCTGCGGCACCTGGCGGAGGCGTTCCTCGCCGAACGCCGTCTCGGGACGGCCCGGGTCCGGTTCGACGTCGCGAGTGTGTGGCTCGGACGTCGCGGTTCGGACGTCGAGATCTTCGAGGACGCGTTCTGACCGCCGGCGTGTCGGTACCGCGGGCTAGCGTCACGCGATCGTGTACGGGCGGGTCACGGGTGTCGCGATCCTCGGGGTCCGAGGTCGCCCGATCGTCGTCGAGGCGTACGTCGGTCGTGGGCTGCCGTCGCTCACCTTGACCGGGCTGCCCGGAGCCGCGGTCCAGGACGCGCGCGACCGCGTCAAGCCCGCGGTCGAGAGCGCCGGACTCACCTGGCCGCTCCGCCGCGTCGTCGTGAACCTCGCGCCGGGCAACGTCCGGAAGGAGGGCCCCGGGCTCGATCTCGCCGTGGCGACGTCGGTCCTCGTCGCGACGGCGCAGCTCGCGCAGGATCGTCTCGAAGGGTGGGCGTTCGCCGGCGAGCTCTCGCTCCGGGGGGCGCTCGTGTCGACGCCGGGGATCCTCTCGGTCGCCATCGCCGCCGTCCGAGCCGGCTGTCGCGGCGTGGTGGTTCCCGCCGCGAACGGCGCCGAAGCCGCGCTCGTGGAGGGTCTCGAGGTCGCCGCGGCGTCCTCGCTCGGCGACGTCGCCGGCTTCTTCCGTGGCACGTGGCGCCCGCCCGCGGT
>DASPIF010000437.1:0-4000 GCA_035629255.1 Actinomycetota bacterium
GCCCGAGGGATCTACCCCCCGCTCCTCGCGGATCAGGGGCTCGGCGCCGCCCTCGAGGCACAGGCGCGGAAGGCATCGCTCCCTGTCACCGTCGAGACCGATGGGACCGGCCGGTACCCGCGGGAGGTCGAGTCGGCGATCTATTTCTGCTCGCTCGAGGCGCTGAACAACATCGCCAAGTACGCGCACGCGACCGCCGCGGAGATCCGGCTCGCGGAGCGCGACGACGATCTCGAGTTCCGGGTCGTCGACGACGGCGCCGGTTTCGACCCGGACGAGGTCGGCGATGGCACCGGGCTGCGAGGGATGGCGGACCGTCTCGAGGCGATCGGCGGGACCATCACGGTGACGAGCGCGCCCGGCGGTGGGACGACCGTGCTCGGGCGGATCCCTCTCCACCGCGACTGACGATCGGCCGAGCCGTTGCGGTGAAGGTCAACCCCTCGTGCTACAGTTCGCGCCGCCCCGGCCCGCGCGCGACCCGAAAGGCTCCCGGATGCGCCCCTGTCCGTCCTCCCGACGCCGCCTGCTCGCACCCGCGGCGGCGGTGACCTCGGCGGTCCTCGCCGCGACCCTCCTCACCGTCCCGGCGAGCGCCCGCGCCCCCCGCATCGATCCCGCCGACCTCGTGCTCCGACGCGCGGCGGCCACGCACGCTCCCCTCTTCGACGTGCGCGAGGACGCGACCACTGCGGATGCGACCGTCGGGACGTCGTCCGCCGCGTCGCTCGCGGCCGATCTCGGAGCGCAGGGTGTCGTGGACCTCGACGAGCGCACGGGCGCGCCTCGCGTCATCACGCGGCTCGACGGGTTCCTGACCGGGCCGAGCGATGCGTCACCCGAAGAGGTCGCCCTCGGCTTCGTCCGCTCGCACCGCGACGTGTTCGGCATCTCGAGCGCGGACCTCGCCGAGCTCCGGCTCGTCCGCGAGTACGTCGACATCCTGGGGACGCACCACCTCGTGTGGGTCCAGGTCGTCGACGGGATCCCGCTGTGGGACGCGGACCTCCGCGCGCACGTGACCGCGGCGGGCGAGCTCGTCTCGATCACGGGCTCCCCCGTCGCCGAGCTCGACGTGCCGACGACGACGCCGACGCTGCCGGCGAAGGGCGCGATCTCGGCGGCGTACGCCGACGCCGGCGCGTCCGCTCCCGCCCTCGGCACACCCAAGCGCGCGGGCGCGGGACCGCAGCTCCGCACGGAGTACGCGTCGGGCGACGACGCGCGCGTCGTCCTGTTCCACACCGGCCGGGAGACGCGGCTCGCGTGGCGGACGACCACGTTCGTCGACGGCGACGAGATCTACGTGACGATCGTCGACGACGCGAGCGGCGAGGTGCTGTGGCGCACGAACCTCGTCCGCTCGGACGGGACCGGGCTCGCGTGGGAGGACGACCCCCGCGGCCCGCAGCAGCAGGTCACGTTCCCGGTAGCGGACGGCTCCGCGCTCCGCGGACCCAACGCGTGGGTCTACCCGGACACCGACGACGACGACCGGCCCGACGGTCAGGTTCCCGCGCTCACCGCGCTCGACTGGGCGTACCCGGTGACCCTCGACACGACGGACGCGGCCAACGCCTGCAGCGTCGATTTCCCGTGCACGTGGGACGCGAGCACGCCGTTCAGCTGGGAGGCCAACCTCGAGCAGAACGCCACGCAGGTGTACTTCTTCCTGAACCGGTTCCACGACCATCTGCTCGCGGCGCCGATCGGGTTCACCGCCGCTGCCGGCAACTTCGAGGGTGCGGATGCCGTCGTCGCGCACGTCCTCGACGGCGCGAACACCGGAAACGGCGGCGGGCTCCCGGACGCGAACCACCGCTACAACGCGAACATGGCGACGCTGCCGGACGGCGAGGCGCCGCTGATGCAGATGTACCTGTTCCCCGCGATCCCGGGTGCGGGCATCCCATCCACCAACGGCGGCGACGACGCATCGGTCGTCTACCACGAGTACGTCCACGGACTGTCGAACCGCCTCGTCACGTTCGCCGACGGCACCGGCGCGCTGAACGGCGCGCAGTCGGGCGCGATGGGCGAGGCCTGGAGCGACTTCTACGCGATGGACTTCCTCGTCTCCGAGGGCTCGGAGACCGACGGCCCGTCGCCCGACGTCATCCTGGCCGAGTACATCTCGGGCGGGCGGCCCGACGTCCTGCGGACGGAGCCGATCGACTGCACCGTCGGGTCCACCGACCCCACGTGCCCCGGGGGAGCGAGGACGGGGCGCGGCGGGTACACGTACGGCGACTTCGGCAGCGTCTACGGCGTCCCCGAGGTCCACGGCGACGGCGAGATCTGGGCGCAGACGCTCTGGGACCTTCGGCGGCAGCTCGGGTCCGAGACGACGCTGACGCTCGTAACGCGCGCGATGGAGCTCTCGCCCGTCGAGCCCTCGTTCCTCGACATGCGCAACGCGATCCTCGAGGCAGATCGGATCGCGTTCGCCGGCGCGAACGCCGCGGCGATCTGGGGCGTGTTCGCCGCCCGCGGGATGGGGTTCTTCGCCGTCGCGATCGACGGCTCCGATACGGACCCGGTCGAGGACTTCTCGACGCCGCCCGTCTGCCCGGGCGATTGCGGAACGGTGAGCGGCCGCGTCGTCGACCGGGAGACCGGTGCCCCCGTCGAGGACGTGCGGGTCGCGATCGCCGGTCACGCCTCCGGCTTCCTCGGCGACCTCGCCGCGACGACCACCGCCCGCGGACGGTTCTCGATCCCCGACGTGCCGTTCCACGACTACCAGCTGGCGATCGCCTCGCCGGCGCACGAAACCTTGACGAAGCGCATCGACGTGGACGGCGACGAGTCGGTCCGGCTGCGGCTGCGTCGGAACTGGGCCGCGCTCGCCGGTGGCGCCGACCTCGTCGGCGCGACGCGCCCGGACTACAGCGCCTTCGGGTGCGGTCCCGAGCGGGCGTTCGACGGCTCGCTCGCCGCCGGATGGGGCAGCGACTCGGTCGGCAACGACGACAGCGGGGTCGCCCGGCCGCGTTCTGCCGTCGTCCGGCTGGCCTCGAAGGTCGACATCACGACGTTCGGGTTCGCGACCGGCGGCACGTGCGGCGACGGACCCTCGGCGGCGGTGAAGGCGTTCTCGATCTACACGCGGACGCAGGGCGGGCGGTGGGTCCTCGCGTACGAGCGGGAGTCTTTGCTCAAGCGCCACGTGATGCACACGCTCCGGCCGACGGGAGGGAAGCGCAACGTCCGGATGGTGCGGATCGTGATGCGGTCGAACGCCGGCGACCCATCGTTCATGGACATGCTCGAGCTCTCGGTTCGGGGAACGCCCTCGCGCTGACGTTCGGGAGGGAGCCCGTCGCGTCAGCCGGACGAGGGCTTGGCCTCCGCCCAGGCGGCCTCGAGCCGGTCCGGGCCGAACACGGCCTTCGGGATGTACGCCGCGGCCCCGCACTCGGCGGCTCGCGGCGCGTACTCCTCCTCCTCGTACGTGGAGAGCAGCAGCACGACCACCGAGTCGGTCTGATCCGCGAGGATCTGACGCGTCGCGTCGAGCCCGTTGATCCCGGGCAGGTTCACGTCCATCAGGACGAGATCGGGCGCGAGGTCACGCGCCATCTCGACGGAGAGCTCGCCGGTCTCGGCCTCGCCGACGACCTCGAACCCGTCGGTGGCCTCGACGACCAGCCGCGCCGCCATGCGGAACGGCTCCTGGTCGTCGACGATCAGCACGCGGACGGGCATCGGTCACGCACCTCCACGCAGAGCGTGCCACCGGCCGCTCCTCTCGACAGTGATGCCAGCACCACTTCCCGGGGCAGGCGCGGCCGTCACGCGGCGCGCGGCGCGAGCCGAAGGAACGCCTGCTCCAGCACGAGCCGCGTGTTGAGGTTGACGTCGTCCGCCAGGGCGGCCCGGGCCTCCTCGCAGGCCGCGAGGCCGGCGGTCGCGTCGGGCACCTCACGGACGTCGGCGTCGCCGACGGGGACGTCCGGGTTGAGGAGGAGCTCCCGCTCGCCGCCGATCCCGGCGACGA
>DASPIF010000438.1:0-2263 GCA_035629255.1 Actinomycetota bacterium
CCATCCCACCCATGCGGCCGTCCATCCTCGCTCCCCGAACGCCTCCGCGTACCGTTCGATCGAGGCGGGGACGTGCAACCCTTCATCCTCGAGGTACGACCGCCGGCCGACGAGGACGTCGGTGCCCTCCACGGCGGCGCACGTACCCCGACCGGGGACGGTCCGGAACGCGGTCGCGGCCGGGATCTCGACGCCGCGCTCGATCGCTCCATCGACGATCGCGCGTGCGATCGGGTGATCGCTTCCCCCCTCGACGGCGGCGGCTCGCTCGAGCGTCTCGACGCACCCGGCCACGTCGACGAGCCGCATCCTGCCCTCGGTCAGGGTGCCGGTCTTGTCGAAGACGACCGTGTCGACCGCACGCGACCGTTCGAGGATCTCGGCACCGCGGATCACGATCCCCATCTGGGCTCCGCGGCCCGTGCCGACCATGAGGGCGGCGGGGGTGGCGAGCCCGAGCGCGCACGGGCAGGCGATGATCAGGACCGCCACCGCCGGCGTGAGCGCCCCCTCGACGGTGCCGTCGATCGCGAACCAGGCGGCGGCGGTGATCGCCGCGATCGCGAGGACGACCGGGACGAAGACGCCGGCGATCCGATCGGCGAGGCGCTGGATCGGCGCCTTGGATCCCTGCGCCTGCGCGACGAGCCGCGCGATCTGCGCCAGCGCCGTCTCGTCGCCGACCCTGGTCGCCTCCAAGACGACGACACCGTCGAGGTTCACCGTCGCCGCGGCCACGTCGTCGCCCGGTCCCTTCGTCACCGGCACCGACTCGCCGGTCAGCATCGACGCGTCGACGCTCGACGTGCCCTCGACGACGCGACCGTCCACGGGGAAGCGCTCTCCCGGGACGACCTTCAACAGCCACCCCGGCTTCACCGCGTCGACGGGGACGCGGAGCTCCTTGCCCCCCCGGAGGACGCGAGCGTCCTTGGCCCCGAGCTCGAGGAGCCGCCGCAGGGCCTGCGACGCGCGCCCCTTCGCACGGGACTCGAGCCACCGTCCGAGCGCGAGGAACGCCAGGATCACCGCCGCGCTCTCGAAGTAGAGGCTGCGGGGTTCCTCGTCGCCCATCGCGGGGGACGCGAACAGCGCCCACACCGAGTACCCGTACGCGGCGAGCGTCCCGAGCGCCACGAGCGTGTCCATGTTGGCCGCGCGGTGCCTCGCAAGACGCGCCGCCGCCCGAAGGAACGGCCATCCGACGAAGAACTGGACGGGCGTCGCCAGCGCGAAGGCGGCCCACCGGGCCCACGTCTGCTCCATCCACGTCATCGAGACGACCATCGCCGCGGCGGCGAGCGGCCACGCCACGATCACGCGCACGAGCCAGGACCGCTGGTGCCGACGGGCGGTCGCCTCGGCCTCGTCGACGTGCACCCGCAGGTCGTATCCGCGCTCCTGGACGGCGTCGCGGAGGGACGCAAGGGGCGGGGCGTCCTCTCCGAGATGCACCAGGGCCTCACCGGTCGCGAAGTTGACGGACGCGGACACGCCGGGCTGCTTGTTGAGGGTCTTCTCGACGCGCGCGGCGCACGAGCCACAGGTCATGCCGAGGACGTCGAGCCGGAGCTCGCGTGCCTCGTCGATCGCCGTCGCCGTCGGGTCCGTGGCGGTGTTCATCGATCGCTCACTTCCCGGCGAACCTGGCGACGGCCGCGAGGAGCTCCTCGACCTTCTCGTCCCCCGCCCCGGTCTCGATGCTCTCCTTGACGCAGTGGCGCACGTGCTCATCCAGGAGCCCCATGGCCACCGACCGGAGCGCCGAGGTCGCCGAGTTCACCTGGGTCAGCACGTCGATGCAGTAGGTGTCCTCGTCGACCATCCGTTGGATCCCTCGGATCTGGCCCTCGATCCGACGCAGTCGGTCGAGGACGGCCTTCCGGTCCATCGTGTACCCCGCCACCACGTACCTCCCCCGGCCGGTCCCTCGAGCATGGGAGGATACCGTAGGGGGGTATCGTACGTCACGCCCCGAGGCAGGGCAGGGATGCGCAACGTCCGGCAGGAACTTGAATCCAGGTGCGACCGTCCGAACGGGATCGCTGCGGAAAGGGGTTCCCCGATGCGCAAGGTCGCCCTCGTGATCCTCGCCGGAACGTTGCTCTCTGCCGTCGCCTGCTCCGACGATCCTCGCGTCCCCGTCGACTCCGACGGTGCCGCGGACGAAACCGTCGTCGACCCGGTCGTCGCCGAGGAGGGTCTCACGAGTTGCGCGTTCGAGTTCTCGGTCGAGACCCTGCGCGACCGCGGTTTCGCGTTC
>DASPIF010000439.1:0-2636 GCA_035629255.1 Actinomycetota bacterium
CGACCCCTGCTGCGCGAGCGAGTACACGAACCCGACCTCGCCGTCCTTGTTGCGGAGCGCGAGCGTGGGCGACCCCTCGGATGCGAGCCCGAACTTGGCGCGCACCTTGCCGTTCTTGTCGACCATCGCGAGGCTCGCGGACCCGTCCGCGAACAGCCCGAAGGTCGCGCGCACCTTGCCGTCGTCGTCGGCGATCGCGAGCCCGGCGGAACCGTCGGGCTGGACCCCGAAGCGTGCGCGCAGCTTCTCCTCGGGGCCGTAGAAGGACATGAACGGCAGGTCGTCGTTGTTGACGCCGAACCGCGCGCGGACGCGCCCCTCCGAGTCCTCGATCTCGATCTCGCCGGCTCGGATGACGCGCTTCCTCATCGGCCTCGCTCCTGATGCTCGGTCGGCGGCAGGTCCCGAGTGTAGGACGGCGCTCACGCCGATGCGTGCATCGACGCGAGGTTCTCGAGCGGATCGGCGGCGAGCGTGCGACGTGGCGCGGGGATCGCGACCCCCGGATGCGAGAAACCGCCGCGACCCGAAGGTCACAGCGGTCTCTCATCGCGCAAGGTACGTGCGCCGTCCGCGGCGGTCAAGCCGAGGGGCGCCTTCTTGTCACTCTTTCTCGACGAGGTCGCGGCGCACCGTGCACTCCTGCAACCGAACGGGGTCGGGGTCCACGCCGATCCCGGCTCCGGACGGAACGGCCATCGTCCCGTCGCGCGCGAGCTCGAACGGCTCGGTGAGGTCTTCCGCGAAGTACCGGCGGCTCGCGCTCGTGTCGCCGGGCAACGTGAAGTTCGGCATCGCCGCGAGCGCGAGGTTCGTCGCGCGCCCGATCCCCGTCTCGAGCATCCCGCCGCACCACACCGGCGCGCCCGACGACGCCGCGACGTCGTGCACGCGTCGTGCCTCGAGGATCCCGCCGACGCGCCCCTGCTTGATGTTCACGATCCGGCACGCGCCGAGTTCCAACGCGGCGGACGCATGCGCCGCGGAGCGGATCGACTCGTCGAGGCACAGATCCGTCGAGATCCGACGCTGCAGCTCGGCGTGACGGACGAGATCCTCGTGGTGCAGCGGCTGCTCGATCATCAGGAGATCGAGATCGTCGAGCGCGTCGAACGTCGGGGCGTCCTCGAGCGAGTACGCGGCATTGGCGTCGACGGACAGGAGGATGTCCGGGTGGGCATCGCGGACGGCGCGCACCCGCTCGACTTCGGTGCCGGGCTCGATCTTGAGCTTGATACGCCGGTAGCCCTGCTCGAGGTAGCCGACGACCTGTTCGAGCAGCCGCTCGGTCGACGACGCGATCCCGATCGACACGCCGCACGCGACGCGATCGCGCACCCCGCCGAGGGACGACGCGAGCGGGACGCCGTCGGCGCGCAACATCGCGTCCAACACCCCGTTCACGAGCGTCGCCTTCGCCATCGGGTGACCGCGGACGAACGCGAGGCGCCCCTCGACGTCGTCGATCCTCACGTCCCGTCCGACGAGCGCGGGAGCGAGCACGTCGCGCAGCACGAGCCACGCGCCGGCGTTCCACTCCTCCGAGAAGTCGGGTTCGTCCCCGGCGACGCACTCGCCCCAGCCGACGGCGTCGTCGGTCTCGACGCGCGCGAGGATGCACTCCTTGTGCGTCATCTCGCCGAAGCTGGTCCGGAACGGCGTCACCAGCGGCAACCCGACGAGGCGCAGCTCGATCGACCGGATCGTCGTCACGTCGTGTCCGGTCGCTTGAAGACGTACGCGCTGCGGGTGCGATCGAGGGCCGTCGCCTCCAGGCCGGCTCCCAGGCACGCCTCGAACCCCTCGGCGAGCGCGTCTCGCCAGGCGCGAGCGACCTCGAGATCGCGCTCGCGCACCTCCGCGATGTCGGGCGGGACCTCGACGAGCGCGAGATCGCTCGCGGCCGGCCCGACGACGACGGGGCCGGCGTCGGTGGCCCGGACCACCACCGTCGCGTCCGGCGGGACCTCCGGGGCGGGCCGTCCCGGCGTCCGCTCGAGGTCCCACCGGATCACGCCGCGGTGGCTGCGGTCGCCGCGGTTCAGCAGATCGGCCATCTCCCCGTAGAAGTCGCGCTCGAAGCGATCGACGACCGCGCCGAGCTTGGCGAGGTTGAAGTACGCGTTCCGCGCGATCAGCGGATCGAACGTCCAGCGCGCGACCCCGATCCCCTGCTCCAACGCGAGCGCGCGCTGCGCGAGCTTCAACGCGTACCCGACGCCGGCGTGGCGACGTCCGGGAAGCACCGCGAGCATGTGCGAGTGCACGTGGAGCCCCTCGCCGTCCACACCCGCCCATCCGAGCACGAACCCGATCAGCTCCGGTCCGTCGTACGCGCCGTAGGGCACGTTCCCGCTGTCGGCGAGAGCGCGGATCATCTCGCGCGGGACGAGTTGGTACTCGCCCCAGGTCGCCGCCTCGACCCGATGGATCAGATCGCACTCCTCGACCGTGACGAGCGGCGCGAGACGGACGCCGGCCGTTCCCGCCGCGTCGTGGGCCAGCCTCCAGGGATCGGTCATCGCGCGGAAGTGTAGGAAGCGCGAGCGGATCTCGGACGCGCGAGAGCCCGCGGCCGTGGCCGCGGGCTCGGGCGTCCGATCCGATGCTGCGAGCGTCAGCCGCCGGCAGGCGGC
>DASPIF010000440.1:0-4036 GCA_035629255.1 Actinomycetota bacterium
CCGTCTGGATCGTGTCGCACTCGGGGCACCGGAAGAAGCGGATCTCGCCGTAACACGTGAAGCACTGATACTCGGCGGCGTCGTCGGCGATCAGCTGCGGCGTCAGGCACCACGGACACGTGAGGTACGCCACCGTCAGGCAGAGGGATCCGGCGCCGCGAGGATCTTGTCGGCCTGCGCCGCCCGCTGTCGGGCGACCGCCGTCGCGAACGCCGAGCGCGACGTGCCGAGGATCTGGGTCGCCAGGATCGCCGCGTTGACGGCCCCGGCCTTGCCGACCGCGAGCACCCCGACCGGGATGCCACCCGGCATCTGGACCATCGACAGGAGCGAATCGAGCCCGCCGAGGAACTTGGACTCCATCGGGACGCCGAGCACCGGATGCGTCGTCTGGGCCGCCACCACCCCCGGCAGCGCCGCGGCCATCCCCGCCGCCGCGATGAAGACCTCGGCGCCGCGGCCCTCGACGTCGCGGATCCATGTCGAGAGCTCGTCGGGCGTCCGATGAGCCGAGAGCACCCGGGTCTCGAACGGGACCTCGAACGTGCGCAGCTGCTCGGCGCAGTGCTGCATCGTGTCCCAGTCCGAAGCGGATCCCATCACGACGCCCACGAGCGGTTCGGTCACGTTCTCCTCCCGACATGCTGACCCCGAGCGCGACGCTCGCGCGTGCGCAGTCTAGGCCCGCGCGAGCCGTTCCCCGACCTCGGCCGCGATCTGGACGAGATCGAGGACGTCCTCCTCCGTCGTGCGGAAGTTCACCAAGCACGGCCGGAGGTACACGTCGTCATCGATCAACGCGCTCGCGATCCAGACCCGCCCGTCGGCCTGCAGCGCGTCCGCGAGGGCCTGGTTGTGCGCGTTGAGGTCGGAGACGCCCTCGGGTACGTGGCGGAACGGGACGATCGACAGACGAGGCTCGGCCAGGACCTCGAAGTCACGGCGCGACGCGAGCGTGTCGTGCAGGAGGTTCGCCTCGGCGAGGTTGCGCCCGATCGCATCACGGAAGGCCTGCGCGCCGTGGGCCCTCATGGCGAGCCAGAACTTCAGCGCGCGGAAGGGGCGGGAGTACTCGAAGGTGATGTCGACCGCGTGGAGCTCGTGACGCTGGTGCGGGAGGTATCCCTGTTCGTGCGCGAACGAGGCGATCAGATCCTCGGCGCGGCGGACGAGGACGATCCCGCAGGCCTTCGGCAGGTACAGCCACTTGTGGGCGTCGACGCTGACCGAGCGGGCGCGCTCGAAGCCCCGGAAGGACTCCGGTCGCACGGCCGCCGCCGGCAACCCGTAGGCCCCGTCGACATGCAGCCAGACGCCTCGCTCTTCGCACACGTCGGCGATCTCGGCGAGCGGATCGATCGCGCCCGTGAGCGTCGTGCCGGCCGTCGCGACGACGGCGACCGGCGTAACGCCGTCCTCGCGGTCGTCGTCGATCGCGCGCGCGAGCGCGTCCGGCCGCATCCCGCGATCGTCGCCGATCGGGATCGCGCGCAGGTTCCGCGAGCCGATCCCGAGCATCTCGACGGCCCTCGTGATCGAGTAGTGGACCTCTTCGGAGCAGTAGACCGAGACACGTTTGCCCTCCAGCCCCTCGTACCGGCTCTTCGGCAGCGCGAACTCGCGAGCCGCGGCGAGGGCCGACGTGTTCGACACCGTCCCGCCGCTGGTGAACGCGCCCGCAGCGGTCGACGGGTAGCCGATGAACTCGGCGGCCCACCGCACGGCCTGCTGCTCGATCTCCGTGGCCGCGCGCGCGTCCACGGCGAGGTTGATGTCGTAGGTGTGCGCGAGGAGGTCCGCGATCGCGCCGATCTCGAGGCCGCTCGAGCCGATGAACGCGAAGTACCTGGGCCGCGGCTGCGCGATCGACTCGTCGAGGATCCGTCCGGTGTCGTCGAGCGCCTCGTGCACCGGCGTCGGCGACGCCGGGAGCCCCGTCCGCAGGAGCTCCCGCACGCGGTCATCGAGCGCCGGCTCCTCGGGGCGGAAGCGGTCGAACGAGCGCCACGCCTCGGTCACGAGCTTCACGGCGTGCTCGAGCGCTTCCTCGCGCGGCGCGTCCAGACGGAGCGCCCGGGTGGCCTCGGTCACGGCGTGATGCTATCCCGCGGCAGGTGCCGACCGGGCTTTGACCCATCTCGTCCCCGCTGGCATCCTCGACCCATGGCGTTCGCCACCCCCCGGTGGGTCCGATGGGCCCGAGCCTCGCTGCTCGTGGCGCTGGCGGGGCACGGCCTCGCGAACGTGTTCCTGGACGAGGAGCAGTTCGTCCGGGCGGGCCTCGAGTACACGTGGCTCGCGTCGGTTCCGCTCCTGGTGCAGTCGATCGTGCTCGCCGCCGTGGTGGCGAGCCTCGGTCCCCTCGCGCGCCGATCGCATCGGCGACCTTCGATCCCGGATCGCGTGCGGATCTCCCGCCGGTTCGCCGTCTTCGCCGTCTCGCAGCTCGCCCTGTTCCTCGTCCTCGAACTCACCGAGCGCCTCGCCCAACGCGAGCCGTTCGTCGACGGACTCCTCGGGTCGGGGTTCTCGCTCGAGCTCGTGTTCGCCCTCGTGTCGGCGGCGCTTCTCGCCGCGATGGCGTCCGTGACCGCACACGTGATCGCCGCCGTGCGGCGGCGTCGGCGCGTACGACGTTCGACCGGTCGTCTCCGGCCGTTCCCCGACCTTCGCCCGCGCGCTCGCGACGTGATCGTCGCGGGTGGCGTCCGCGCGCCTCCGGCTTCGGTCTAGCCCACGTTGTCCCGTCGCGGCTCCGTGCCGCGACCCCCCCTCGACGCTTCGCGGTCGGCGTCCGCGCGCGACCGCACGGAGGCGATCCGATGAGCATCCTCGATCCCGATCGTCCGCGCCGAGCGCACGCGCCGCCGGGATGGGCGTTCCACCACCCGTCTCACGGGACGTGCGTCCCATCCTGCTCGTCGTTCGGTCGATGTCATTGCGGCTGTGGCGAACGCCCCAAGATCAGTCAAGCGACGGTCGACGAACAGGCCCGCGTCAAGGGCCGTCCCTTCACGTTCGTGTCGGGGCACCAGGCGCGCGTGAAGCATCCGCGCGCCGGGATCTGGTCACGCAACGGCGTCCCGATCGAGACGGTCCGTCCGCTGCTCCTATGGCTGCGCGAGCGACACGGCACGATGCGCACCGTGGCGGAGCTCCTGGCGATCCCGGAAGCCACGGTCCGTGGCTACGTGTACAACCGCAAGCGCAAGCGCGTACCTCCGCGGACGGCGAGGAGGATCGCGGACCTCGTCCTCGCGCATCGGTCACGCGGCGGCCCGCTCGATCGTTGGGAGGAGCAGCCAGGCCTCCGGGAGCCGCCAACCCTCGGGAAACGTCGTCTCCGATCCCGGAGATCGTGAAGGGCGTCGCCCGGTCTCGACGGTCGGTCGGGTTCGCCGCGCCTATCGCGGCCAGAGCCGGTCGGCGACGCGGGTGACGAGCTCGAGCTTGCGCCATTGGCTGTCCTCGTCGATCTCGTTGCCGACGACGACGCTGGCGAACCCGCACTGCGGGCTGATCGCGAGCCGGTCTACGTCGCCGCCGGCGAACGCGACGGCGTGCTCCATCCGCCGGATCAGCTCGTCCTCGTCCTCCAGCTGCGGGGTTTTCGTCGAGACGATCCCCATGACCATCGTCGACCCACGACGGAGGTGCCGGACGGGCTCGTAGCCGCCGTCGCGACCGAGGTCGTCCCACTCGACCAGGAACGCGTCGTAGGGCAGCTCGCCGAACACCCGTTCGGCGACGGGCTCGAGCGAGCCCTCGCACATCCACGACGAGCGGTAGTTCCCGCGGCAGATGTGTAGCGCCGTCGTGACCTCGTCCGGGATGCCGTCGAGGATCGCGGTGTCCACGGCGATCGCGGCGTCCACGAGCGCGTCGACCGGATGCCCCGCCGCCTCGAACCGCTCGACCCACCCCGGATCGACGAGGTATGGGTACAGGGGAAAGTCGAACTGGACGTATGCCGCGCCGGCGGCGACCGCCTCCCTCACCAGGGAACGCTCGATCTCGACGGCGTGCGCCACGAACG
>DASPIF010000441.1:0-10726 GCA_035629255.1 Actinomycetota bacterium
GCCGACCGGCGGGCGAAGGCGGCGTGGGCGTCGCAGGAGGCCGAGTCGCGCTCGCGCGAGGCGCAGGCCGCGCGCTCCGACGCGGAGCTCGAGCTGCGGCGCGCCGTCGCATCCGAGTCCGAAGCGCGCCAGGTCCTGGCCGCCGAGGCGACGCGCGGGGTGCGCCTGCGATCGCTCGAGGACGACCGTGAGCGGATCGAGGCGCGCGCGCGAGAGACCGCGGAGGAGCTCGAGACGCGCGAGCGCGAACTCGAGGAAGCCGAGCGAGCGTTCCACGCCGCCGTCGACGCGCGTCGCGAGGTCGAGGACGAGCGTCGTCGTCTGTCGGAGGAAGCCGCGGCTCACCGCGCCGAGATGGAGACGCTGCGCCGCTCGTTGTCCTCGTACGAGCGGGAGCGCGCGAGGCTCGAGGAGTCGTTGGGGCAGGTGCGCGACCGACGCGCGACCTCCGAGCGCGAGCGCGACCGGCTCGCCGACGACGTCGAGCGCTTGGACGCCGAGACCTCGCCGCTGTCCGAGCGCCGAGGCGAGCTCGAACGCGAACGGCACGCGCTCGCGACGACGGTCGATGAGCTGGAGGAAGCGCTGCGGCTGCACGAGCACCGTCGCGACGTCCTCGACGCCCGTCTGAAGGACATCGAGGAGACACCCGGATCGCGCTTCCTCGGATCGCACGGCGACCGAGCGATCGGGCTCCTCGGCGAGCTGGTGCGTTCGCTCGAGGGATGGGAGCGCGCGTTGCGGGCCGGGCTCGGGCCCCTCGCGGACGCGGTCGTCTACGAGGACGGAGCGCTCGCGCTGGCCGACGCGCCCGACGGCGACGGGGCCATCCTCACGATCGCCGGCGGCGGCCCGGTGCGCCTCGGCCTGCGCGGCGAACGACCGCTGCTGTCGATCGTGGACGCGGACGCCTCGGTGCGCGGCCTCGTCGCCACGGTCCTCGCGGACATCTATCTGGCCGAGGACCTCGAGGAGGCCGCGGACAAGCACCGTCGGCATCCCGAGGTCTCGTTCGTCACTCCCGACGGCGTGATGCTGGGCGCCGCGGTGATCCACACCGCCCCGAACGTCGATTCGCGCGCGGCGGAGATCCGTCGCGAGCGCAACGTCGTCGACCACGACATCGCCGGGACGAGGGCGCAGCTGAAGCCGAAGCGCGAGCGGCTCGAGACGATCGCCGCCGAGCTCGCCGAGCTCGCGGAGCGCATCGAGACCGCGGACGCGCAGATCACCCGTGCGGCCGAACGCATCGCGCGGATCGAGTCGGAGCTCGTCTCGGTCGCGAAGGAGGACGAGCTGCTGTCGCAGCGACTCGTCGGCCTCGACGACGCGGCCGCAGCCTGGCGCGATTCGCTCACGGCCGCCGAGCCCGTCTCGCACGAGCTCCCCGAGCTGCCGCGGACACCCGAGCCGCCGATCCAGGTTCGCGTCGCCGTCGAGACCCTTCGGCGCGACCGCTCGAACCTCGGATCGCGCCTCGCCGAGGTGCGTTCGGAGCTCGAGACGCTCGCGGCGCAGGATCCCGACGCCCTCCGGGTCGCCGCCGAGGCGGCCGAGACGGCGCGTGTGGCCGCGGAGCGGCGTCTGGTGGACGCCGAACGGGCTCAGGAGGAGGCGATCGCCGCCAGGGAGGCCGCCGCGGCGGCCGAGCGCGAGGCGGCGCTCGAGGAGACCGAGGCCAACCGGATGTGGCGGGAGGCGTCGACCGAGCTCGAGCGCCTTCGCGAGGAGTACGAGGACGAGGACCGGGCGCGCGGCGAGCTCGAGCGCCGGATCCGCGACGCCGAACGGCTCCTCACGCAAGGACACCGGCGGGATCCCCTCGACGCCGTCGCCGAGCTGACCGACGAGGACACGGTCGAGGCGCTCGAGCGCCGTGCCGAGCTCGTGCAGCGACGGCTCGCGCTGCTCGGCCGGGTGAACCTGCTCGCCGGCGGCGAGTTCGAAGCGCTCCAGGAGCGCTTCGACTTCATGACGCGCGAGCTCGAGGACGTCCGGAAGGCGCGCCGGGATCTCCTCGAGGTGATCCAGCGGATCGAGAACGAGATCGCGATGACGTTCGAGGCCGCGTATCTCGACGTCGCGACGGAGTTCGAGCGTCTGATCAAGGACCTGTTCCCCGGCGGCGAGGGTCGTCTGATCGCGACGGAGCCGGGAGATCTGCTCAACACGGGCATCGAGATCGAGGCACGGCCGGGTCGCAAGCGCGTGAGGCGGATCTCGCTGCTCTCGGGCGGCGAGCGCGCGCTCGTCGCGATGGCCTTCCTGTTCTCGATCTTCAAGGCGCGGCCGAGTCCGTTCTACCTGATGGACGAGGTCGAGCCCGCGCTCGACGACCTCAACCTCCACCGGTTCATCAAGCTCGTCGAGGGCTTCGCCCGCGAGTCGCAGGTGATCATCGTCACGCACCAGAAGCGGACGATGGAGGTCGCCGGGATGATGTACGGCGTCTCGATGGGCAAGGACGGCACGTCGAAGGTCCTCGCCCAGACGCTCGAGCACCCGGCGACTCAGGACGAGCTCCGCGAGGGACGACCGGCCGCCTCCACCGACGAGGCGTCGATCGAACCGTCGGCCGACGGCGACTACGACGATCTCGAGACGCTCGTGGTGCCCGAGCCCGACGCGGTCGGGTAGCGTCCCCGCGTGGAGATCGGGATCGGCATCGCGGCGTTCGTCGGCGTCCTGCTCGTCGCCTTCGCGCTCGTCCGCTACTCGAAGCGATCGGGCGCGACGACGGTCGACACGATGGAGCGGGCACCGCGCGCCCGCGCCGCGCCCGTCGTACCCCGTCGGCGGGAGGGTCTGGGGACCCGCATCCGTGCGGCGTTCGGCGGCGGGACCGGCGAGGACGCGTGGGCGGAGCTCGAGGACGTCCTGATCAAGGCCGACGTCGGCCCGGCCACGACCTCGAGGATCGTCGGGGACGTCAAGGCTCGTTGGAGCGACGACGCGGATCCCGTCCGGCTCGTGAACGACGAGATCCTCGAGATCCTCGGACACGACGCCGAGCTGAGGCTCCCGTCCGATCGGCTCGGCATCGTCATGGTCGTGGGCGTCAACGGGGCGGGCAAGACGACGACGATCGGCAAGCTCGCGTCGTGGTTGGCCAAGCAGGGCAAGGGCGTGAGCATCGCGAACAGCGACACGTTCCGCGCCGCCGCGTCCGAGCAACTCGACGCCTGGGCCCAGCGTTCCGGCGCGCATCTCGTGTCGCAGTCGCGCGGCGCGGATCCCGGATCCGTCGCGTTCGACGCGGTGAGGTCGGCGCAGGCGCGTGGCTCCGACGTCCTCATCGTGGACACCGCCGGCCGGCTCCACACGAAGGAGCCGCTGATGGAGGAGCTCAAGAAGGTCCGCCGCGTGATCGAGAAAGCCTCGGGGCGCACGCCCGACGAGACGCTGCTCGTCCTGGACGCCACGACGGGTCAGAATGGGATCGCGCAGGCGCGCGCGTTCACCGAGGCCGTCGAGGTCACCGGCGTCGCGCTCACGAAGCTGGACGGCACGGCGAAGGGGGGAGTCATCCTGGCGGTCCGCGAGGAGCTCGGCGTGCCGGTGAAGGTGATCGGGAAGGGGGAGACGCTCGAGGACCTCGAGCCGTTCGACCCGCGGGCGTTCGCCGATCGCCTGCTCGGCGACTAGCCGATGGCCAAGCCCGATATCCTGATCGTCGAGGACCATCCGACGATGCGTGAGGCGATGAAGCTGATCCTCGAGCACGAGGGCTTCGGCATCCGCGAGGCGCCCGACGGAGCCACGGCGATCGCGATGGTCACGGAGCAGCTGCCCGACCTGATGTTCCTCGATCTCAACATCCCCGGGAGGAGCGGCGTCGACGTCCTCACGGGGATCAAGACGAACCCGAAAACGCAGGACCTCCGGGTGATCGTCGTCACCGCGACCGGCGAAGAGGGGCGCGCGTATACCCGATCGCTCGGCGCGGACGAGTACCTCACGAAACCGTTCTCGCCGACGACGCTGCTGCAGACGGTCGAGAGGGTCCTGGGATCCTCGCCCTAACCGCGTCGGCCCGACGTTCCGGCACCGATGCGATCGGGGTGGGCGCCCGACCGAAGGTTGACCGCGCATGCCCGTCCTCGTAGACCGGACATAGGACGTTCGTGGGGAAGCGATGGGTGCACTCGACGAACTCGTCTACCTGATGGAGGAGGCGTTCCGAGGGACGGGGATCGAGGAAACGAACGAGACCCAGTCACTGCTCGGCAACCTCCGCACGGTCGGCGAGGACGCCTGGCGGACGCCGCCGCCCGGCGGCTCGCGGACGATCGCATCCATCGTCCTCCACATCGGGAGCTGCAAGGTGATGTACGCCGACTACGCCTTCGGGCCCGCGCAGAGGCGATGGGACGATCCGTCGCTCGTCCCGTGGACCGACGACGATGTGCCGCGGGACGCGGCGATCGACTGGCTGGTCGCGGCGCATCGGGACCTCATGGCACACGTCGAGGCTCTCAGCGATGACGACCTCGGGAGGCTCCGCATGACGAACTGGGGCGAGCAGCGCGAGACCCGGTGGGTGCTGTCGACCCTGATGCAACACGACGTCTATCACGCCGGCGAGATCAACCACGTGCGCGCGTTGACGAGGTCTGACGATAGGTGGAAGTGGGCGTAAGTGTCGCGTCGGCCGCCCAGCGGCCATCGTGTGATCGAGCGGGGGTTGGCGAGACGCTCGCTCGTGGATCGACGTCCTGTCGGTAGCATCGGAGCATGTTCGACACCCTCACGGACCGTCTCGACGGAGTCTTCAGGAAGCTCAAGTCGCGCGGGAAGCTGCACCCGAAGCAGGTCCACAACGCGCTTGGCGAGATGCGGACCGCGCTCCTCGAGGCGGACGTCGCGGTCGAGGTCGCGGACTCGCTGCTCGAACGCGTCCGGGCACGCGCGCTCTCCGAGGAGGTCATGAAGAGCCTCACGCCCGCACAGCAGGTGATCAAGGTCGTCCGCGACGAGCTCCAGGAGACGATGGGCGGGACCCAGGCGCCGTTCTCGCTCCCGAGCTCGAAGCCCGCGGTCGTGATGATGGCCGGCGTCCAGGGCTCGGGGAAGACGACCGCCAGCGCGAAGCTGGCGCGGATGCTCAAGGAGAAGGGGAAGCACCCGCTGCTCGTCGCCGCGGATCTCTGGCGTCCGGCCGCCGCCGATCAGCTGATGACGCTGGGTCGAGAGGTCGGCGTGCCCGTCGTCTCCGACGGCAAGGACGCCGTCAGGGTCGCGAAGAACGCGATGAAGGAGGCTAAGCGCCAAGGGGTCGACGTCGTGATCGTCGACACCGCGGGCCGCCTCCACGTCGACGAGGAGATGATGCGCGAGGCCCGTCGCGTGAAGGCCGAGATCGAGCCGCACCACGTCCTGATGGCCGCCGACGCGATGACCGGGCAGGACGCCGTCGTCCAGGCCCGCGCGTTCATGAACGAGGTCGAGACGACCGGGTTCGTCCTCACGAAGCTCGACGGCGACGCGCGTGGTGGGGCGGCGCTGTCGATCACCGCCGTCACCGGACGGCCGGTGTTCTTCGTCGGGACGGGCGAACGCCCGCAGGACCTCGAGCCGTTCTACCCGGACCGGATGGCCAGTCGGATCATGGGGATGGGCGACGTCCTGTCGCTGATCGACAAGGCGCAGGAGACCGTCGACGCCGACAAGGCGGCCGAGGCGGCGAAGAAGATGATGGAGGCGAGGTTCACGCTCGAGGACTTCCTCGAGCAGATGGAGCAGGTCAAGAAGCTCGGGCCGCTCCAGGACATCCTCGCGATGCTGCCGGGGGTCCCGGGCGGCAAGAACGCGCTCAAGGACCTCGAGGTCGACGACGGCCAGATGGCGAGGGCGGAGGCCATCATCAAGGCCATGACCAGGGAAGAGCGGCGCGAACCCGCTATCATCGGCGGGTCCCGGCGCCTGCGGATCGCTCGCGGTTCGGGGGTCACCACCGCGGACGTGAACGCCCTGCTGAAAGAGTTCGAGCAGGCGCGGAAGATGATGAAGTCGATGATGGGCGGCAAGCGCATGCCTCGGATCCCGGGGATGCCGAACATCCCGGGTCTCGGCCCCTAGCGGCAGGCAGGAGCAGCAGATGTCGGTTCGGATCAGGTTGAAGCGCCTCGGCGCGAAGAAGCGCCCGTTCTACCGCGTGGTCGTCGCCGACCAGCGGAGCCCCCGCGACGGGCGGTTCATCGAGAACATCGGGAAGTACCACCCGCTCGAGGATCCGAGCCTGATCGAGATCGACGAGGAGCGTGCGATGCACTGGCTCCGGGTCGGCGCTCAGCCGTCGCAGACCGTCCGGGTGCTGATGAACAAGGTCGGCATCTGGGAGAAGTTCGTCGCCGAGCGGCCCGCCGCCGCGAAGGACTCGCCGCGCACTCGCGAGCGCGCGACCGCGCCCGCCTCGCAGGCGTCCTGACGGACCTCACGGTGACCGAGGACGAAGGCTCCGTCCCCGCCGACGACGAAGCCGTCGTGGCGGCCGAGGAGGATGGCGACGATCCCGGAGCGGACGACGAGGGCTCGGTCCTCGCGGACGTCCTCGAGTACATCGCCCGTGAGATCGTCGACGATCCGGACGCCGTCGAGGTGACCGAGACCCCGGACTCCCGCGGCGTCGTCCTCACGCTCCGCGTCGCCAAGGACGACATGGGCCGCGTGATCGGCAAGGGTGGCCGCACCGCGCGAGCGATCCGCACCGTCGTCAAGGCGGCGGCGATCCGCGCGGGCATCCGGCACACGCACGTCGAGATCGCGGACTGACCCATGGCGTCGGAACCGACCGTCGCGGTCGGTGTCATCACCCGGGCGCACGGTGTCCACGGCGAGGTCGCGGTGCTCGTGATCTCCGAGGTCGAGGGTCGGTTCGCCGACGACGCGACCGTGTGGCTCGAGGACGGCCGCGCGTTGACCGTCGACTCGAGCCGCACGCACGGCGACCGCCTCCTCGTCCGCTTCCGGGAGGTCCGCGATCGCAGCCAGGCCGAGGCGCTCTCGAAGGCGGTGCTCTTCGTCCCCGAGGCGATGTCCCCGGAGCTGCCCGAGGGCTCGTGGTGGGACCACCAGCTCGTCGGGTGCCGCGTCGCGACCGACACCGACCGCGAGCTCGGGGAGCTGACGGACGTGATCCACACCGCGGCGAACGACGTCTGGTCGGTGGTGGACGCTTCCGGCACCGAGACGCTGATCCCGGTGCTGAACGACGTGCTGGTCGACGTGGACGTCGGCGAGAAGCGGATCGTCGTCCGAGAGATACCCGGGATCACGGCTCCGGAGTGAACGGCTAACCGGGGATCAAGGAGCCGGGCGAAACGATCATCGCGAGGACGTACGCGATGGCCCCGAGGACGAGGATCCCGATGAGTCCCAGGACGAGCGCGCGCCGGACATCCGAAGCCGACTCGCTCAGCACCCACCTCGCGTCGAGCCACCGGCGATCGAACGCCATGATCCGATCGTACGCCGGACGAGCGGTAACGCTCGAACCCTCAGCGTCACTCATCTAGCGTGAACGCCCATCGAGCGCTCGTTGGAGCTTGAGGATGTCTTCCGGGCCCATCAACAGGCCGTCTTCGCGTACTTCCTCCGCGTCATCGGGAACCGACAGGACGCCGAGGAGCTCACCCAAGAGACCTTCGTCCGCGCATGCTCCGCGGCCATCAGGTTCCGAGGAGACTCGTCGGTCAAGACGTGGCTGTTCGGGATCGCGCGTCGCGTCCTGCTCGAAGCATCACGCGCCGGCCTCTTCGATCGCACGGAGCAGCTGCCCGATGTCGCCGCGGCAGGCGACCGAGCCGACGTGCGCATCGACCTCGAGCGCGCGCTCGCGTCGCTCGGCGTCTCGGATCGGGAGGCGCTCGTGATCGTCGACGTCCTCGGGTTCGAGCCCCGCGAAGCGGCGGCGATCGTCGGGGTCTCCGCCGAGACGTTCCGAGTCCGGCTGCATCGTGCGAGACGACGGTTCCGTGAGGCGTACGGCGGTGTCTGAGGAACGACCGCTCGACCTCCGTTCGCTCGCGAACGTCGACTCCCCGGATGCCGTCCGCTCCGCGCTCCGCGAGTTCCGGCGCCGCGCACTCACGAGGTACATCTGGGTGGGGATCGGCGTCGCGGCGTTGATCGTCGCGGCGTTCCTCTATCCGCCCGAGCGGAGCCTCGTCGCGCGGATCGAGACGGCGGACGAGCGCGCCCTCGTCGGGTACTCGGTCGAGGTCGGCGCGGCGACGTGGACGTTGCTGCGGGTCGCCGACCTCGGCGATTCCCTCGGGCTCGAGTGGCTCGTGTGGCCCGCCGGCGCTGGCGGCCGACTGTCGTTCCCGACGGTGGCGTTCGCGGGGGTCAGCAGCGACGGCGGCGGCGAGGGGACCCTGGTCCCCTTCGAGGTCGAGCCTCCGGCCGATGGGACCCTGGAAGGCACGATCCGGACCCCGGGGTCCGGACCTGAGCCCTTCGTGCTCGATCTCCGGCATCTCGGCGTCCCCGCGCGCTACTGGGAGCCGTGATGAAGTCCACGACGGACCTCGATGCGGTCGACCGGATCACCGTGCGGGTCTGGCGGTTCGGGAACCTGGTCGGGTGGACCACGCTGGCGGTTGCGATCTATGTCGTCCCGGGGGAGCTCTTCGGGGCCGCGGCGGATGCGTTCAAGGGTCGGATCTCGGCGGTCATCGCGGCACCGCTGCTGATCGCATCGGTGGTGTTCGCCCTCGTCGGCCTGCCGGCGCTCCTCGGTCGACTGATCGGTGAGCGTGTGTATCGATGGCCTGCGGCGCTCGCGATCGTCGCCGTCGTCGCCCCGAATGCGTACTGGCATGCGACGACGCCCGACGCGGACCCGCTCTACACCGCGGGCTGGGCAGGCATCGGCGCGTTCATCGCCGCGGTCACGGCGCACGACAGATGGCGCCAGCGGCCCCGCGCGCTTCGGGGCGGTCCACCGCGTTAGCCTCGCGGCGTGCGCATCGATGTCCTGACGATCTTCCCCGGCATCCTCGAGTCACCGCTGCGCGAGAGCCTGCTCGGCAAGGCGATCGCCGGCGGAACCCTCGACGTGCGCGTGCGCGACCTCCGCGAGCACGCGACCGACCGTCATCGCTCGATGGACGACGAACCGTACGGGGGAGGTCCCGGCATGGTGATGATGGCCGAGCCGGTGCTCGCGGGCGTCGAGGCGCTGGGCGGTGGCTCGAAGCGGATCGTCGTCCTGTCGCCCGCGGGTCGTCGGCTCGACCAGCCGCTCGTGCGCGAGCTCGCCGCCGAGCCGTGGCTCGTCCTGATCTGCGGCCGCTACGAGGGGATCGACGAACGCGTCGTCGAGGTGCTCGGCGCCGAGGAGGTCTCGATCGGCGACTACGTGCTGTCGGGCGGCGAGATCGCGGCGCTCGTCGTTCTCGAGGCGGTCACGAGGCTCGTCCCGGGCGTGATCGGGCGCGAGGAGTCCCACGAGCAGGACTCGTTCGGGTCCGACGGCCTGCTCGACCACCCCCACTACACCCGTCCGGTCGAGGTCCGAGGCCACCGCGTGCCCGACGTGCTCCTGTCGGGTCACCACGCCGAGGTCGAGCGATGGCGGCGCGAGGCCGCCCTCGAGAAGACGCGCCGCAACCGCCCCGACCTGCTCGAACGCTGAGCGCGGAGGCACCGGCCGCCACAGGCTGCCTGCTACCATGAGGCGGCTGAGCGACCGCTCGGCGACCTGAGCAGCCTGGGGCGTTCCACCATGAACAAGACCGATCTCGTCGACCTGTCCTACCTGCGCACCGACGTCCCCGAGTTCCGTCCCGGAGACACGGTCAAGGTGCACGTCCGCGTCGTCGAGGCCGGCCGCGAGCGTGTCCAGGTGTTCCAGGGCGTCGTGATCCGCCGACAGGGCGGAGGGCTCCAGGAGACGTTCACGGTCCGCAAGATCTCCTTCGGCGTGGGCGTCGAGCGCACGTTCCCGGTGCACTCGCCCTCGATCGCCCGGCTCGAGGTGGTCACCCGCGGCAAGGTCCGACGGGCGAAGCTCTACTACCTCCGGGAGCTGCGGGGGAAGAAGGCGCGGATCAAGGAGCGCCGTCTCGGCGAGGACGAGCTCGCGGCGATCGCCGCGGCCGAGGCCGCTCGGGCCGCCGGGACGAACGGCGACCAGCCGGACGAGGACGCCGACACGGCGGACGACGTCGCCGACACCGAGACGGAGACCTCGTCGGACAGCGGCGGCGACGCCGAGGCGGAGGACGCCGAGGTCAACGCAGCGGCCGACGGCGACGGCGCCCCCGAGGCGACCGAGGCCGACCCCGAGACCGAACGCCAGGGCTAAGCGAGGTGTCGCTGCGGACGCCCGGCTCGACCGAGTCGGCCGACGCTCCGATCGACACGTCCCGCGCTGCGTCGACGAGCGACGAGCCCAAGCATCGACACGGCGCGCTGTCGTTCCTGCGCGAGCTGCCCGTCCTGATCGTCCTCGCGTTCGTCCTCGCGATCGTCCTCAAGACCTTCGCCGTCCAGGCGTTCTACATCCCCTCGAGCTCGATGGAGCCGACGCTCGACCCGGGCGATCGCGTGCTCGTCAACAAGGCGCTGTACTCGCCGGGCCGATTCGACATCGTCGTGTTCGCGGACCCGCAAGGACGGCCCGGTCCCGATCGCGGCGTCGTCGGAGGCGCGCTGCACTGGCTGTCCGAGGCGCTCGGCGTCGCGCAGCCCGATCATGAAGACTTCATCAAGCGCGTGATCG
>DASPIF010000442.1:0-4319 GCA_035629255.1 Actinomycetota bacterium
GGCGCGGTCCGCCGGGTCGGCCTGGTGCGGTACGACGCCTTCGAAGACGTGGGCGGGCGCCTGTCCTTCAGCTGCGCGCTGCTGGATGAGCACGGGACCGGGGTGGTCGTCACCTCGATCAACGGGCGGCAGGACACGCGCGTGTACGCGAAACCGATCACGAACGGCACGAGCTCCTACAACGTTTCGGTCGAGGAGGAGGAGGCGATCCGGCAAGCGCTCGCGAGGCCCCGGGAGGCGGTGACGGCCACATGATCTGGCGGCGCGAGGACGCGGAGGCGGCCGGCGACGAGCAGCAGCACGAGGGGGGACGACGGATGGCAGACCAGCAGGGAGGCGAGGTCACGATCGTCGGGCAGGGCGCGAAGCTCGAGGGGACGGTCGTCTCGGCCGGCTCCCTCCGCATCGACGGCCAGGTCAAGGGTCAGGTCAACGCCGACGGCGACGTGATGCTGTCGCCGCAGAGCGCGGTCGAGGCCGACATCCGCGCGCAGAACGTCTCGGTCGCGGGTCGGTTCAAGGGCTCGATCGTCGTGAAGGGTCGTGCCGAGATCAACCGCGGTGGCCGGGTCGACGGCAACGTCACCTCGAAGACGCTCGTCGTCGAGGAGGGCGCGATCTTCCAGGGCCAGAGCATCATGGATCAGCAGACCGGACAGGCGTCGCAGGGCGGCGGGCAACCGGCTCAGCCGGCGAGGACCGAGACGCCCACGCACGACGCCGAGAGGAGCAAGGTCTAGGCGTGCTCGACGTCCGTGCGGTCCGCGAGGATCCCGAGCCCTTCCGGGCGGGGCTCGGCCGTCGGAACCTGGCCGACGCGGTCGACGCACTCCTCGAGGCCGACGGACGGCGCCGTGCGCTCACCGCGCGGGTCGAGGAGCTCCGCGCGGAACAGAACCGGACGGGCAAGCAGATCGGCGGCGCGCAGGGCGACGAGAAGCAGCGCCTGATCGACGCGGTCGCGAAGGTGTCGTCCGAGCTCAAGGAGCTCGAGCCACAGCTCGAGGAGGCCGAGCGCGCGCTGGCGGATCTCCTCGCGAAGACGCCGAACGTCCCGCACCCTTCCGCCCCCGACGGGTTCACCGACGAGGACGCCGTCGAGGTCAGGCGCGTGGGGGTCCCCCCGACGTTCGGGTTCGACGCGCGCGACCATGCGGAGCTGGGGGCGATGCTCGGCATGCTCGACACCGATCGCGGCGCGAGGACGAGCGGCTCGCGGTTCGTGTACCTGCTCGGCGATCTCGCGCTCGTCCAGTTCGCGCTCGTCCGGCACGCGCTCGATCAGGTCGGCGAACGCGGCTTCGTCCCCGTGATCCCGCCGGTGCTGGTGCGCGAGGAGGCGATGTACGGAACCGGCTTCCTGCCGACCGATGCCGTCAACATCTATCGCACCGACGAAGACGACCTCTACCTCGTCGGGACGTCGGAGGTGCCGCTCGCCGCGTTGCACATGGGCGAGATCCTCGACGAGGCCGACCTGCCCGTCCGCTACGGCGGGTACTCGACCTGCTTCCGGCGCGAGGCCGGCTCCTACGGCAAGGACCTCGGTGGCATGTTCCGCGTGCACCAGTTCGACAAGGTCGAGATGTTCTCGTTCACGGCGCCCGAGGCGTCGTGGGACGAGCATGAGCGGATCCTCGCGACCGAGGAGGCGATCGTCGGCAACCTCGAGCTGCCGTACCGCGTCGTCAACGTCGCGGCCGGGGATCTCGGCGGGAGTGCCGCGAAGAAGTACGACATCGAGGTATGGCTCCCCGGACAGGATCGCTACCGCGAGCTGACGTCCTGTTCGAACTGCACGGACTACCAGGCACGCCGGCTGCAGACACGGGTGCGCCGCGGCTCAGGGACGATCGAGCCCGTCCACACGTTGAACGGGACGGCCACCGCGCTCGGCCGGACGATGATCGCGATCCTCGAGAACCATCAGCAGGCCGACGGCACGGTCGTGCTCCCCGCCTCGCTCCACCCGTACTTGCCGGACCGGATCCGCGAGCTGCGCCCCCGGTCCTGAGGTCAGCGCCCCGCCGCGTCCTCACCCGCGACCCTCGCGACCCGTCCGCTGAGCGTCCGGTACCGCTCCTCGAGCTCTCGCAGCGATGCCTCGACGTCGCGCTGGGCGGTGACGTCGAGCGCGACGCCGTGCCAGAAGCTCGGCTCGCCGTCCGCGCCTCGGACCAGCGACGCGCGGCTGTGGAGCCACACGACGTCGCCGTCGTGCCGGACGACGCGGAATTCCTCGTCGAACGGCTCGCCGGTCTGGTTCGACCGCGCGTTCGCGGAGATCACCCGCGCGCGATCGTCGGGATGGATCATCCGGCTGAAGTGGCGCGGATCGCTCGTGAGCACCTCGGTCGGAACGCCGAAGATCCGTTCGGCCTGCGGGCTCACGTACGCGAGGTGCGACTCCGTCGGGTCCTCGCCGGGGACCTCGACGTAGGTCACGGCGGGGATCTGCTCGATCAGCGTCCGGTACGCGGTCTGGGCGTGGTCGCGCAGTCGCTCGGCCTCCTTGCGCGGCGTGATGTCGACCATCACGCCCTGGAGCAGCGCGGGGCGTCCGTCGGCGTCGCGCTGGAACAGCGTCGCCTGGTCGAGGACCCACACGATGTGGCCGTCCTTGTGCAGGAACCGGTACTCCTGCGAGAACGGCTGGCCGGTGGCCTCGCTGCGGAGCGTCGCCGCGATCACGCGGGTTCGATCGTCGGGATGGATCCGCGACATCCAGAAGTCGAACCGCTGGTGCCACTCGTCGACGGTGTACCCGAGCAGCTCCTCGATCCGCGGGCTCGTGTAATAGGCGTCGTCCGGTTCCGGGGTGACCGCCCAGACGTAGGTGACCGCGGGGATCTGCTCGGCGAGCAGCCGGAAGCGCTGTTCGGTGGCGCGGAGCTCGCGCTCGACCCGCCGACGCTCCGCGATCTCGAGCGACATCAACGCATTCGCCTCCTCGAGCGCCGACGTTCGCTCGTGGACGCGTCGTTCCAGGTCGTCGCGCGACGTCCGCAGCTCGGTCTCGAGGCGCTTCTGCTCGGTGATCTCGAGCTGGACGCCGAGCCACGACGTCGGTCGCCCGTCCTCGTCGCGCAGCAGGCGGGCGACGTCGCGGAACCAGACGGGTCTCCCGTCGCTCGCGATCAGCCGGTACTCGCGGCTCCAGGGCGCCCCGGTCGCGTTGTGGTCGTCGTGCGCGGCGAGGATCGGCTCTCGGTCGTCGGGATGCAGCAGCTCGACCCAGATGTCGGGCTGCCCGAGCCATTCCTGCCGCGAGTAGCCGAGCGCGTCCTCGACCGACGGGCTCACCCAGAGCGTGCGTCTGTCGTCGTCCGGCGCGACCTGATAGATGACCGCGGGGATCTGCTCGACGAGCAGCCGGTAACGGGCCTCGGACGCCCGGAGCTCCTCCTCCGTGCGCTTGGCCTCGGTGACGTCGAACATGACGCCTTGGCGCAGCCGCGCTTCGCCGCGCTCGTCGTCGACGGCGACCGAGATGTCGCGGACCCAGATCGTCTCGTCGTCCGGTCGGTTCCAGCGGTACTCGATATCGCACCGCGTCCCTGTCTCGACCGCGTGGAGCCACGCGCCGTGAACGATCTCGCGATCGTCGGGGTGGACCGCGTCGATCCACGTCGTCGCGTCCGCGACCAGCCGCCCCGGGTCGATCCCGAAGAGCTCACGGGCTTGCGGGGCGACGTACAACGAGCGCGCGGAGCGCTCGTTGGTGTCGACGTACACGACGGCAGGGATCTGCTCGACGAGGCTCCGGTAGAGCGCCTCGCTGAGGCCGGATCCCCACGGTGCCTCGTCGTGCGGGCGTTCGTGGGGGAGGTCGGCGGACATGATGCGGCACATCATGCCCGGAACCGGCTGCGCCTGCTCGCACGATACGCTCGTGCTCGGGAGGGTGGCCGAGCGGACGAAGGCGACGGTCTTGAAAACCGTTGGTGGCGCGAGTCACCCGTGGGTTCGAATCCCACCCCTCCCGCGTGATCGACGACCCCGAGACCCCGAGCGCCCACGAGGTTCGGGTGTTCGCGAACGGGGCGGTGTTCACCGGGTTGCGACAGCGGGCATGGGTCGACGCCGTGGCGATCGCCGGGCGGGACGTCGTCGGCGTGGGGACTCCCGACGAGCTTCGCGACCGGTGGCCGACGGCCGACGAGCGTGATCTCACGGGCCGGACCGTCATCCCGGGCTTCGTCGATGCCCACAACCACTTCCTGTCGACGGGAGAGTCGCTCGCCTCGATCGATCTGCGGTATCCGGGGATCGCGTCGGCCCCGGCGCTGCTCGATGTGATCAGGAGGACTGCGGCGACG
>DASPIF010000443.1:0-3881 GCA_035629255.1 Actinomycetota bacterium
GACGTCGCCGCCGAGCAGCTCGTCGACCTGGAGCGGCAGCACGCCGCTCTCCGAGAGGTCGTACTCGACCTCGTGCCAGTGGAGCGATTGCATCCGCTCCATCTCGAAGACATCGATGCGCGCCACGTCGGACCTCCCCGCGTTGCCGGCGACGGCGACGGTAGCATCGCCCCAGAGAGCGACGCCGGTCGCTACGCTCGCGCCGTGGGGCGTGAGGTGCTCGTGTATCGGGCCGCGGAGATCCGCGCCGCGCTCGACATGCCGTCGCTGATCGACGCCGTCGAGGGAGCCTTCGTCGCGTACTCGGCGGGCGACGCCGAGCTCCCCGACGTGATCCATCTCGACGTCCCCGAGTCGCGCGGCGAGATCCACGTCAAGGCCGGTCATCTGCACGGCGCGCGTCACTACGCGGTCAAGGTGGCGAGCGGGTTCTCCGCGACCGACCCGCCGTCGATCGACGGCCTCGTCCTCGCGTTCGATGCCACCGACGGCCGCCCGGCGGCGCTCCTGCTCGATGACGGGTTCATCACCGACGCGCGGACGGGGGCCGCCGGGGGCGTCGCCGCGCGGCATCTCGCCCCCGAGCGCGTGGAGCGCGTCGCCGTGATCGGGACCGGGCTCCAGGCGCGGTACCAGCTCGATGCGCTCGCGGCGGTCCGGGCGTTCTCGAGCGTGGCGGTCTGGGGGCGCGATCCCGACCACGCGGATCGCTGCGTCGCCGATCTCCGCGAGCAGCCGTCGCTCCCCGCCGGCGTCGTGGTCGCACGCGCGGGCTCGGTCGAGGACGCGGTGCGGGGCGCGGACGTCGTCCTCACGTGCACCGCGAGCCGAGAACCGCTCGTCCGCGCGGCGTGGCTCGAGGACCGTGCACACGTGACGGCCGTCGGGTCGGACGGCGCGGGGAAGCAGGAGCTCGACCCGGAGATCCTCCGCACGGCGGACGTGGTCGCCTGCGATTCCCGCGCGCAGTGCGCGCGGCTCGGCGAGCTCCAGCACGCGCGGGAGGAGATCGACCGCGCGGTCGAGCTCGGTGAGATCGCCGGCGGGAGTGCCATCGGGCGCGGACCCGCGACGCGCCTGACGGTCTGCGACCTGACCGGCATCGGCGTCCAGGACGTCGCGGCGGCCGCGCTCGTCCTCGAACGGAGCGAGGCGTCGCTCCGGATCGAGCGCTGACCGCCGACGGTCGCGTCCGGACGCCCCGATAGACTCGCTCCGCATGCAGACGACCGTCGAGGAGACCGACCGCCATCGCGTCAGGCTGACGATCGAACTCGCGCCCGACGAGTTCCAGAAGGACCTCGATCGCGCGTACCGCAAGATCGCCCAGCAGGTGCGGATCCCCGGGTTCCGCAAGGGCAAGGTGCCGCGCCAGATCATCGACGCGCAGTTCGGCCGCGAGGCGGTCCTCGGTGAGTTCCTCGAGGACTCGGTCCCGACGTACTACCGCGACGCGCTCCGCGAGAACGACCTCGCCCCGATCACCGAGCCGGACATCGACGTCGGCGAGCTCGAGGAGGGCAAGCCGCTCGTGTTCACGGCGACGGTGGAGGTCCGGCCCCGGCTCGCGCTCACCCAGGAGGAGTACCGCGGCATCGAGGTGGAGCGGACCGCCGTCGAGGTCGCCGACGAGGACGTGCAGCGGCTGCTCGACTCGCTCCGCGACCGGTTCGCCGAGCTCGAGACCGTCAACCGGCCGGCGCGCGCGGGGGACTTCGTGAGCATGGACATCCGCGCAACGGTCCACGACGAGGAGATCGCCGAGGGCACGCGCCCCGACTACCTCTACGAGGTCGGGAGCGGCGAGTTCGGAGAGAAGGTCGACCAGGAGCTCGAGGGCAAGCGCGCCGGCGAGATCCTCCAGATCAACGACACCCTCGGACCCGGCGCGGGCGACAAGTCAGGGGAGGAGGTCACGTTCCGGATCCTGCTCAAGGAGGTCAAGGGCAAACGGCTGCCCGATGCCGACGACGAGTTCGCGAAGACCGCCTCGGAGTTCGACACGCTCGACGAGCTCACGACGCAGCTCCGCGAGCAGCTCGAGCGGAGCAAGGAGCGGCAGGCGGACGGTGCGGTACGCGACCTCGTGCTGCAGAAGCTGGTCGACGGTGTCGAGGTCGATCTGCCCGACACGCTGATCGACGAGGAGACCGAGCATCGGGTGACGCACGCGCGCGAACGTGCGGAACAGCTGGGGATGTCGCTCGATGCGTTCCTCGAGGCGCAGGGCTTCGACGAGCTCCGGTTCCGAGCCGACGCGCGCGACCACGCGGTGCGCGCGATCAAGGCCGACCTCGTCCTCGAGGCGGTCGCGCGAGCGGAGGAGCTTCAGGTGACCCCCGAGGAGCTCGGCGCGGAGATCGCGCGGCTCGCGCAGGCGCTCGGGCGCGAGCCGAAGGAGGTCGCGAAGAGCCTCGACCGTTCCGGTCAGGTCGTGGCATTGGCCGGTGATATCATCCGCTCCAAAGCGCTGGACGTGCTCGTCGAGCACGCGAACATCCTCGGCACCGACCCCTCGGACCGCCCGACGACGGACGATGCGTCCGGCGTGGTTCCCTCCGAGGACGGGCCACCATCCACCGAAGGGGAGTCGCCATGAAGGATTACCTCGTCCCCGTCGTCGTCGAACAGACCAGCCGCGGGGAGCGCTCGTTCGACATCTACTCGCGGCTCCTGAAGGAGCGCATCGTGTTCCTCGGGACGCCGGTCGACGACAACGTCGGCAACCTGATCATGGCGCAGCTCCTGCACCTCGAGTCCGAGGATCCCGACAAGGACATCAACCTGTACATCAACTCGCCGGGCGGGGACATCACGGCGCTGTTCGCGATCTACGACACGATGCAGTACGTCAAGCCCGACGTCTCGACGCTCGTGATGGGCCAGGCCGCCTCGGCCGCCGCGGTCCTGCTGCTCGCGGGCGCCAAGGGCAAGCGCTTCGCGCTCCCGCACTCCCGCGTGCTGCTGCACCAGCCGCACGGCGGCGCGCAGGGCCAGTCCGTCGACATCGAGATCCAGGCCCGGGAGATCGTCCGCTACCGCCAGCTCCTCGATCAGCTGATCTCCGAGCACACGGGGCAGCCGCTCGAGCGCGTCACGAAGGACACCGACCGGGATTACATCCTCACGGCACCCGAGGCGGTCGAGTACGGCGTCGTCGACGAGGTCATCTCGACACGGAAGATGCGGCCCGAGCTCGCGGCCGCGGCGTCAGGGGCATCGTAGACTTCGACGATCGAGGCCGGGTGGGGGCACCCGGCCGTTCGCACCCAGGGGGCTAGGGGCATGGCGAGGATCGGTGACTCGGACCTGCTGAAGTGCTCCTTCTGCGGGAAGTCGCAGAAGCAGGTCAAGAAGCTGATCGCCGGTCCCGGCGTCTACATCTGCGACGAGTGCATCGATCTCTGCAACGAGATCATCGAGGAGGAGCTCTCCGAGACCTCGGAGATCAAGCTCGAGGACCTTCCCAAGCCCAAGGAGATCTACGAGTTCCTGAACGAGTACGTGATCGGTCAGGAGACGGCCAAGAAGATCCTCGCGGTCGCCGTCTACAACCACTACAAGCGGATCCGTGTCGCCGGGTCGGGTCGCGATGACGACGTCGAGCTGGCCAAGTCGAACATCCTGCTGATGGGCCCCACCGGCTGCGGCAAGACGCACCTCGCGCAGACCCTGGCCCGGATGCTCAACGTGCCCTTCGCCATCGCCGACGCCACCGCGCTCACCGAGGCCGGCTACGTCGGTGAGGACGTCGAGAACATCCTGCTCAAGCTGATCCAGGCCGCCGACTACGACGTCAAGCGCGCCGAGACCGGCATCATCTACATCGACGAGGTCGACAAGATCGCCCGCAAGAGCGAGAACCCGTCGATCACCCGCGA
>DASPIF010000444.1:0-3705 GCA_035629255.1 Actinomycetota bacterium
ATGGTCAACGACGCGGGTGACCTGCTCGAGGAGCTGATCAGCAGCGGCGTGCAGATCGTCCTGTCCGGCCACAAGCACGTCCCGTACGTGTGGCGGCTCGAGGACCTCTACGTCGCCAACGCCGGGACGGTGGCCTCGCTCCGGCTCCGGGGCTACACGAAGCCCTGCTACAACGTGCTCGAGTTCGAAGGCGACGAGGTCAAGATCACGCGCCGCTACCCGTTCGGCGGCGGCAAGGTGATCGCGCACTTCTCGCTGTCGACCGGTGAGCAGTACGTCCGTGAGCTCGAGCCGCCGGTGCAGCAGGCATCACGCGAGCCCGCCACCCAGGGGGAGTGACCGACACCCCGCATCGGCATCGGCCGGAGGTCCCGTTGCGCGTCCTCGTCCTCGTGGACGGCGAGCACTATCCCCCCGTGACCCGCTGGGGTCTGGACGCGCTCCGCGCGCGCGGGCTCGAACCGGTGGCGGCGTTGTCCGTCGGCGGCATCGAGAAACTCACGCCGGGCGTCGCCGAGGATCTCGGCGTCCCGGTGCTGCCGACCGCGGATCGCGCGGACCCGGCAGGCTCGACCGGCGTGGCGCTCGACGCCGTCGAGGTCGATGCCGTCGCCGACCTGAGCGACGAGCCGGTGCTCGGCTACCGCGAGCGGATGGAGGTCGCCGCGGTCGTGCTGGCGCGCGGGCTCCCGTACGTCGGCGCGGACTTCCGTTTCGACCCGCCGATCGACGGTCCGCCGCTCGCGGTCCCGACGGTCGCCGTGATCGGCACCGGGAAGCGCACCGGCAAGACCGCGATCGCCGGGGAGGTCGCGCGCACCGCCGCGGCGATGGGCCGTGGACCCGTCGTCGTGGCGATGGGGCGGGGAGGGCCACCCGACCCGCAGGTCGCCCTGTCCGGCTCCGTGACGCTCGAGCGGCTCCTCGAGCTCGTCCGCGCCGGCGAGCACGCCGCGTCCGATTACCTCGAGGACGCGATCACGACGGGGGTGACGACGGTCGGGGCGCGACGTGCCGGCGGGGGGCTCGCGGGGCGGCCCTTCGCGACGAACGTGCGCGCCGCCGCGGACCGCGCTGTCGGGCTCGGTGCGGGCGTCGTGATCCTCGAGGGGAGCGGGTCGGCGATCCCGCCGATCCCCTGGGACGCCGGGGTCCTCGTGGTGCCGTCGACCGTCCCGCCCGAGTACCTCGGCGGGTACCTGGGGCCGTTCCGACTCTTGCTATCGGACCTCGTGGTTGTTACCATGGCGCGCAGCCCAGCCGGGCTCGAGAACCTCCCTACCCTCAGCTCCCTCGTCCAGCGGTTGCGCGGTGATGCCCGGCTCATCGTCACCGACTTCGAACCACTTCCGCTGGGTCCAGTCGAAGGCAGGGACGTGTTCTTGGCCACCACGGCCCAGGGGCCGGCCGCCGCGAGGCAAGCCGAGCTGCTGGGACGGTCCCACGGTTGCCGGGTGGTGGGGTGGAGCGATCGTCTCGCCGACCGCGCGAGCCTCTCGCGAGACCTCGATGGGGCAGCACCGTTCGACGTGCTCTGCACCGAGCTCAAGGCGGCCGCGATCGACGTAGCGACGGAGGTCGCGATCGCCCGCGGCGCGGATGTGGTGTTCGTCGATAACCGGGCGGTCGTCGTCGATGGCGACCTGGACCTGCCCGAGGCGCTGAGCGGAACGATCGAGCTCGCCGAAGAGCGGAAGAGCCGCAGACATGACCCAACAGCACCGGCCCGAGAGCCCCGATAGCAGCACCTCGGCTCGGTCGACCAACGGCACCGATCGCACCGACGGCGCGGATCGGAAAGACCGGAGCACGCAGATCCTGATCTCGGATCGACAGACCGGGCTCCCGTACTCGAAAGGCCTCATGGCATCGCAGGTGATGGTGACGGGACTCTCCCCGTACCGCGCGTACCAGGTCGCGGAGGCCGTCGAGGAACGGCTGCTCGAGCGGGGTCTGCCCTCGGTGACGTGGCGCGAGCTCGGAGATCTGACGCACTCCGTGATCGGCGAGATCGCCGGCGACCGCTACGCGGAGAACTACGAGCGGTGGCGCCGGGTCGAGGCCCTCGACGTCCCCGTCGTGCTGCTGATCGGGGGGACGACCGGCGTCGGGAAGTCGACGCTCGCCACCCAGCTCGCGACGCGGCTCGGCATCGTCCGGGTCGTCGCGACGGACGCCATCCGCGAGGTGATGCGCGCGCTGTTCTCCCGCGAGCTCATGCCCACGCTGTACGCGTCGTCGTTCGAGGCCGGCGAGACGCTCCGCGAGCCCCCGTCGAAGGACGCGACGATCGTCGGCTTCCGCGAGCAGACGGGCGCGGTTGCCGTCGGCGTCAACGCCCTGTTGGACCGCGCCGCGATGGAGGGCACGAGCCTGATCGTCGAGGGCGCGCACGTCGTGCCCGGCTTCGTCGACCCCGAGGCGTGGGCCGAGCGCGTCCTGGTCGTTCCGCTGGTCGTGACGATCGAGGACGAGGACGTGCACCGGGACCACTTCGTGGCCCGCGCGGCGGACCACGCCGGACGTCCGGCGACCCGGTACCTCGACGCCTTCGAGAACATCCGGCGCGTCCAGCGGTACATCAAGACGCAGGCGCTCAGCCATGGGGTGCCGGTGATCCCCAACTACAACTTCGACCGCTCGATCGCGGCGGTCATCGACCTGGTGATGGAGCGTGCGATCGAGCACGCGGACCGCACGCGCGCCGCGGCGCGCGTCGCCACCGCCGAAGGAGGCACCTCGTGAAGCTGTTCCTCGACACCGCCAACATCGAAGAGATCCGAGAGATCAACCGCTGGGGCGTCCTCGGCGGCGTGACCACGAACCCGTCGCTCGTCGCGAAGGAGAACGACGATCCCGAGCGCGTCTGGAAGGAGATCCTCACCGAGGTCGAGGGTCCGATCTCGCTCGAGACGACCGAGCCCGAGGCCGGCCCGATGTACGAGGAAGGGCTGCGGCTCGCGCAGATGGCGCCGAACGCGGTCGTGAAGGTGCCGATGACCCCCGCGGGCCTCGAGGCCGGCAAGCGGCTCGTGGGCGACGACATCAAGATCAACGTGACGCTCGTGTTCTCGCCGGCGCAGGCGATCCTGGCCGCCGAGGTGGGGGCCTACATCGTGTCGCCGTTCCTCGGCAGGCTCGACGACGTCGGGGCCGACGGGATGGCCGCGCTGCGAGCGATCTGCGACATCTACGCGGTCCAGGGCTACGACACGAACGTCCTCGCCGCGTCGCTGCGGCATCCGATGCACGTGGTCGAGTCCGCGCTCGCGGGCGCCGACATCGCGACGATGCCCTTCAGCGTGTTCGCGCAACTGGTCAAGCACCCGCTCACCGACAGCGGATTGGAAAAGTTCGCCGCGGACTGGAAGTCCCTCCACGGCGAGCTCGAGAAAGGAGTCTGAGTGGCCACGACGGAGAAGAGCGTCCTCGAGGGGAAGGTCGCCGCGGAACTGCATCAGATCGCGTCCGACCTCGGCATCGAGGGTCACAAGGGACTCAAGAAGGCCGACCTGATCGACCGCATCCTCACGCACTCGAACGGTGGCCGTGGCCCGAAGGCGGCCTCGAGCGAGGCGCCCGCCGCGCCGCCGGCGCCGCCGGCGCCGCCGGTCACGACCAACGGCGAGACGCAGGTCGAGACGCCGAGCGGGAACGGGGACGTTCGAACCGGTCCCCCCGAGGCGCGCCGGGACGAGCGTCCGC
>DASPIF010000445.1:0-4172 GCA_035629255.1 Actinomycetota bacterium
GAACGGAACCGCGCGGTCGCTCCTTCGCGATGTGGCGTACGCCTCGAAGCAGGGACGCCTCGAGGCGGGTGAGGCGTTCGCCTCCGGCCCGTTCGAGATCCCCGGGTTCGAGCACCGGATCTGGCAGGGCGCCCGGGTCGAGCTCGAGGCCGAGGGCATCGGCGTCCTTCGGAACCGACTCGTCCGCCCCCGCTAGGGCCGGTACACGACGTTTCCGTCGACGACCGAGTGCGTCACGCGCGCATCCAGGATCTGCGCCGGCTCCTCGATCGCGAAGAGGTCGCGGTCGAGGACGACGAGGTCGGCCTGCTTGCCCACGACGATCGAGCCGCGGCGGTCCTCGACGTGGTTCGCGAAGGCGCCGCCGAACGTGTAGGCGCGGATCGCCGTCTCGAGGTCGACGCTTTGTTCGGTCGCCCAGGCGTCGGTGCCATCGAGACGGGCTCGCGTCAGCGCGCTGTAGATCCCGACGAGCGGGTCCATCTCGCCGACGTCCCAGTCGCTCGAGAAGGCGAGCGTCGCACCGGCGTCGCGCAACGAGCGCCACGCGAAGCCGTAGCGCCGGCGCCCCTCGCCGACGTTCTCGAGCCAATCGCCCGCGACGAGATCGGCCGAGCAGTGGCGCGGCTGCATGCATGCGACGACGCCGAGCTCCGCGAACCGCGGCTGATCGTCCGGGTGGACGAGCTCGCAGTGCACGATCTGATGCCTCGCCTCGCGCGGACCGTTGACCGCGCGCGCGTGGGCGATCGCGTCGAGCGCCGTCCGGATGCCGCGATCGCCGGTCGCGTGGGTGAACGTCTGGAACCCGCGGGCGTCGAGCGACGCGATGAGCTCGGCGAACGCGTCGGGCTCCCAGAACGTCTCGCCGCGCTCGTCCGGCGCGGTCGCGTAGCCCTCGAGCATCGCGGCCGTGCGCGGCTCGATCACGTCGTCGATGTAGAGCTTGATCGGCCCGACGCGGAACCGATCGTCGTCGAAGCGACGGCGGGCGTCCTCGAACGCGTCGACGTCCGCATCGGTGGTGCCGACGGGATGGAACAGCGCGGCGATCACGCGCGACCGCATCGCGCCCTCGCGGCGCGCGCGCTCGAAGAGCGGGAGATCGTCGACCGAGTTCTGCGGCTCAACGACCGTCGTGATCCCCACCGAGGTCGCGAGGTCGAGCGCGCGGGCGAGCCGCCGGTACTGTGCCTCCTTCGACAGCCCCGGCAGGATGGGTTCGAGCGCGGCGAGCCCGTCGCGCGACAGCCCCATCACGGCGAAGCCGGTGACGAACCCCGTCGGCTCGCCGTCGGCGTCGAGGCCGACCTCGCCGAACGGCACGCGCTCGGTCCCGCGTCCGATCCCGAACCGTTCGAGCGCGGGGCGGTTCATCCAGACGGTGTGCGCGTCGTACGCGACGAGGAACGCCGGACGGCCGCCGGTCACCTCGTCGGGGAGATCGTCGGCGGTGGGCATCCGCCCGCCCGGGATGGCCCCGTACGTCCAGCGGCCGGCCTCGATCCACTCGAGCGAGGGATCGGCCGCGACATGGGCTCGGAGCGTGTCGTGGATCGCCTCGAGCGAGCTCGCCGCGGACAGGTCGAGCGCGTCCGGTGTCCCGAGCCGGACGTGGTTGTGGCTGTCGATGAACCCGGGAAGGACGAGGCCGTCGCCGGCATCGACGACCTCGGTCTCCTCGCCGATCAGGTCGTCCGCGACGTCGGCGAGCCCGACGATGCGGCCCCCGCGGACGGCGACCGCGTCGGACCACGGGTGCCCGTCGTCGACGGTGAAGACGCGGCCGCGGAGGACGAGATCCGCCTGCGGTCGCTCCATCGCGGAGAGGCGCTACTTCTTCTTGGCGGCCTTGCGCTCGACGCCGCGGTCGGTCGCCTTGCGCTTGTCACCGTCCTTCTTCTTCCGCTCGCGATCGTGCGCCCAGCGCACCTTCGCTCGGTCACCTCGTCCCATCGTGCACGCTCCTCTTCCTGGTCTCGATCATGTGGGCCGGTCGGTCATCCATCCTCGTCGCCGCCGCCTTGCGCGAGCTCGGCGCTCCGGTTCCTCGCGGCGTCCATCGCGTTGAGGAACGCCGCGCGGACCCCGGCCTCCTCGAGGTGGCGGATCGCCGCGATCGTGGTGCCGCCCGGCGACGTGACCATCTCGCGCAGTTCGACCGGATGGCGGCCGGTGTCGCGCAGCATCTTCGCCGAGCCGAGCATCGTCTGGATCATCAGCTCGGTCGCGACGTCCCGCGAGAGGCCGAGCAGGATGCACGCCTCGATCATCGCCTCGGCGAGGAGGAAGAAGTAGGCGGGACCGCTGCCGCTCGTCGCGGTGATCGCGTCGAGGTGCTGCTCCTTGAGCGTCAGCACCTTTCCGACGTACCCGAGGAGCTCCTCGGCGACGGCGACGTGCTTCTCCTCTGCGAGGGCGCCCGCGGCGACCACCGACATCGCCTCGTCGACGAGCACCGCCACGTTCGACATCACGCGCACGACCGGGACCCCGTCCCGCAGGTGTCGTTCGACGAACGACGTGCGGATCCCGGCCGCGAACGACACGACGAGGTGGTCGGCGGTGACGGCCTCCGCGATCTGCTCGAGCAGCGCCTCCATGTCCTGGGGCTTCACCATCAGGACGAGCGTCCGCGCCCGCGCGACCGCGTCGGGATTGGACAGGGTCGCCGAGATCCCGAACCGCTCACCGAGCTCGGCCGCACGCTCCTCGCGGCGCGCGGTCACGACGATCTCGTCGGCCGAGCGCCCACCGGAACGGATCAGCCCGGAGATCAAGGCCTCGCCCATGCGGCCGCCACCCAGGAAGGCGACCGTGCGTGCGTCCATCGGGCTTCCTCCGTCCGCCGAGCGTCGCTCCGGCCCCCCGCCGGCGCTCGGACCCGTCGAACGCTCCGCTAGCGACGGACGCGGACCAGGTTCGACAGGAAGAACCACATGTTGGCAGGCCGCTCGGCCAGGCGTCGAGTCAGGTACGGGTACCACTCGGTGCCGTAGGGCACGTAGACCCGCACGGGATAGCCCTCGTCGGCGTACCGCGACTGGAGGTCACGCCGGACGCCGAGCAGGAACTGCAGCTCCACCCGGGACCAGGGGATGCCGCCGCGTTCGACGAAGGCGCGGGTGCCCTCGAGCAGCTCGGGGTCGTGCGTGGCCACGTGGACCGTGTGCCCACGCGCCAGACACGTCGCCGTGAGCGAGGCGAACGCGCGGTCGACGCCCTTGCGGTCCTGGATCGCCACCTCGGACGGCTCGAGGTACGCGCCCTTCACCATCCGGACGATCGACCCAGCGGGGAGACGGTCGACGTCACGAGGCGTCCGGTGCAGGTACGACTGGAGCGCGATCCCGATGCGGTCGCTCCGCGCTCGGAGCGCGTGGAAGACCTGCAGCGTCCGGTCGACGTACACGCTCGACTCCATGTCGATCATCACGAGCCGCCCGCCGGCGGCGTCCACCACCCGTTCGAGGTTGGCGATCGCGAGCTCGTTCGAGAAGTCGAGACCGAGCTGCGTGAGCTTGACCGAGATCGCCACGTCGAGCGACGGCTCCTGCGCGACGCGATCGATCGCGCGCAGGTACGCGGCGAGTGCCTCCGACGCGTGCTCCGGGGCGATGACGTTCTCACCGAGGTGGTCGAGGATCGTGCCGGCCTTGCGTTGGTCCAAGCTCCGCGCGGTCTCGATCGCGGCATCCAGCGTGTCCCCGGCGACGAACCGCGAGGCGACCCGCCATCCGAGGCGGCCGGTCGCGAGCCGGCGGAACCACGAGGCCTCCGTGAGCTTGAGGACCGGCGCGCGGAGCATCGGGCCGTTCACCCTGGAGGCTTGGCGATCCCCGAACGCACGACGTCGAGGAACTCCCGGATCCGCGTCTCCCGGCGCTCCGGCTCGAACGGCTGCCGGTGCACCAGCCCGGGGTCGAGCTCCTCGCTCCCGAGCGCGTCCTGGAACCGCTCGGCGACCCAGTCGAGCATCGAGGCCATCATCTCGGGATCAACGTCGTCACGGATCTCACCGCGCGCAACGCCGAACTCGACGAACTCGAGGGTTCCGAACGGGTCCTCGCGCCGCAGGAACCGGTCGATCGGCCGACGCAGGCCGAGCCCCGTGTCGTACCGCCCGATCATCGCGACGCGGTTGGCGACCCACTGCTCGCCGAGGAACTCCT
>DASPIF010000446.1:0-4271 GCA_035629255.1 Actinomycetota bacterium
CGAAGGTCGTCTCGCCGATCGGGCGCGTGGAGATGTTCGCGTCGCAGCGTAGCGACCCCTCCTCCATCCGGACGTCGCTGACGTCCAACGCCTGCAGCGTCGCGCGGAGCTCGGTCAGGTACGCGCGCGCCTCCTCCGGCGTGCGGAGATCCGGCTCGCTGACGCACTCAACGAGCGGCACGCCCGCGCGGTTGTAGTCGACGAGCGCGTGGTCGGCGCTGCCGATCCGGCCGGTCGCGCCGACGTGCGTCGTCTTCCCGGTGTCCTCTTCCATGTGGACCCGGGTGATCCCGATCGTGCGCGCCCAGCCGTCCACCTCGATGTCGAGATGCCCGCCCACGCAGATCGGGAGGTCGTACTGGCTGATCTGGAAATCCTTCGGCATGTCCGGGTAGAAGTAGTTCTTCCGGTGAAACAGCGAGTCCGTCGCGATTGCGCAATCGAGCGCGAGCCCGATCCTGACGATGGACGCGATCGCCGCCTCGTTCGGCACCGGCAGCGAGCCCGGGAGGCCGAGGCAGACGGGGCACACGTTCGAGTTCGGCGGCGCCCCGAACGCGTTGCGGCACCCGCAGAACATCTTCGTCGCGGTCGAGAGCTCGACGTGGCACTCGAGCCCGATCACCGACTCGTACGCGGTCACGCCGTAAGCCTACCGACGCCCGGCGACGGGGTTCCTCATCTCACGTCCCGGGTCCCGCGAGCGTTCGTTCGGCATGCGCGCACCTCGGGCCGGACCACTGAGCCGCGAAAGGACCGTGACGACCACTCGAGCCGCTCCTAAGGTGCGGGGCATGGCCGAACCCGGCTCGCGCTCGCCTGCCTCCACCGCGTCCCCGGCGGTGATCTGGAGCGCGATGTGGTCCGTCTACATCATCTGGGGCACCACCTACCTCGCGATCCGCGTTTCGAACGAGACGCTCCCCCCGTTGATCGCCGCGGGGATCCGCTTCCTGATCGCGGGTGCGGTGCTCTACGCGTTCGCGGTCCGCCGCGGTGACGTCGAGGGCGACCGGCCCGGCAGGGCGCAGTGGGGCGCCGCCGCCCTCGTCGGGCTCGGCCTCGTCGCGGGCGGCAACGGGATGGTCGTCCTCGCCGAGGTGACGGTGCCCTCGGGGCTGATGTCGCTCGTGATCGCGCTCGTCCCGCTGTGGATGGCGTTGGTCGATCGCGTCCTGCTCCGGCACCGCGTCGGGTGGCTGACGACCGCCGGGCTCGTGCTCGGGTTCGGAGGTGCGGCGATGCTGATCGGGACGAGCGCCCTCGACGCCACGGCTCCGCTCTCGGGCATGATCATCGGCGTCTTCGCCACGCTCTCGTGGACCAGCGCGTCGCTGTACTCGCGCAACGCCCCGCTCCCGAAGCGCCCACTGGTCGGCGCGGGGATGGAGATGATGATCGGCGGCGCGATCTGCGTGGTCGCCGGGATCGCGCGCGGCGAGGTCCCGCTGGTCCGCTTCGAGGACTTCTCGGCGGCGTCGTTGCTCGCGTTGCTGTACCTGATCACGATCGGGTCGTGGGTGGGGTTCACGTCGTACGTGTGGCTCCTGCGGAACGCCCGCACGTCGCTCGTCTCGACCTACGCGTACGTGAACCCCGTGGTCGCCGTCTTCCTCGGCTGGCTGGTCCTGGACGAGCGCATCACCGTTCGGACGTTCATCGCGGGCGCGATCATCATCGCGGCCGTCGCGATCATCATCTCGACGGGTGGCACGCAACGGCGCGAGGAGCCCGTCGAGGACGACCGGGAACCCGAGCCCGCCGCCGCTTGAACGCTACGCCGCGCTGAGGAGCTGCGGTCGCTCGGAGAACCCGATCGCGGCCTCCAGCGCCGCCGCGGCGCGGAGCAGCCGACGCTCTTCGAGGACCGGTGCCGTCAGCTGGAGTCCGATGGGCAGGCCCCGCTCGTCGAGACCGCTCGGGATCGAGATCGCGGGCGTCCCCGCGAGGTTGGCGGGGATCGTGAAGACGTCGTTGAAGTACATCGCAAGCGGATCGTCGACCTTCGCGCCGATCGGGAACGCCGTCGTCGGCGAGGTCGGCGAGACCAGGACGTCGTACGAGGCGAACGCGGCGTCGTAGTCGCGGATGATCAGCGTGCGCACCTTCTGCGCCTGCCCGTAGTAGGCCTCGTAGTAGCCGGCGCTGAGCGCGTAGGTGCCGAGCATGATGCGCCGCTTGACCTCGGGGCCGAAGCCGGCGCCGCGCGTCTTCGTCATCATCTCGACCGAGTCCGAGCCGTCGACACGGAGCCCGTATCGAACCCCGTCGTACCGCGCGAGGTTCGACGACGCCTCGCTCGGCGCGATCAGGTAGTACGCCGAGAGCGCGTAGTCGGTGTGCGGGAGCGAGACCTCACCGACCGACGCGCCGAGACCGTCGAGGAGATCGACCGCGGCGCGCACGCTCGAGGCGACGCCGGGCTCGACGCCTTCGCCGAACGCCTCGCGGATCACGCCGACCCGGAGCCCGTCGATCCCGTCCTCGAGCCCCTCGGTGTAGTCGCGGCGCGCCGTGTCGAGGCTCGTGGCGTCCATCGGATCCTTGCCGGCGATCGACGACAGCAGCAGGGCCGCGTCCCCCACGCTGCGCGTGAACGTCCCGACCGTGTCGAGCGACGAGGCGAACGCGATCAGCCCATACCGGCTGATCAGTCCGTAGCTCGGCTTCAGCCCGACCACGCCCGAGAGCGCCGCGGGCTGCCGAACCGACCCGCCGGTGTCGGTCCCGAGCGCCCAGATCGCCTCGCCCGCCGCGATGGCCGCCGCGCTCCCTCCGCTCGAGCCGCCCGGCACGGTCGACAGGTCCCACGGGTTGTGGACCGGCCCGTAGGCCGAGTTCTCGTTCGAGGAGCCCATCGCGAACTCGTCGCAGTTCGTCTTCCCGAGCAGCACCGAGCCGTCCGCCGCGAGCCGGTCCCACACGGTGCAGTCGTACGGCGGCACGTACGTCTCGAGGATCTTGGAGCCGCACGTCGTCCGGATGCCACGCGTCGAGAGAACGTCCTTCAGCGCGAGGGGGATGCCCGCCACCGGCGGCGCGTCGCCGCCGTCGAGCCGCGAGTCGGTCGCGAGCGCCTGTTCGCGTGCGAGGTCGTCGGTGCGCGTCAGGAACGCCTTCACGTCGCCGTCGACGGCGTCGATCCGCGCGAGGCAGGACGCCGCGACCTCGGCCGCCGAGGTCTCGCCGGCGCGCAGCATCCGCGCGAGCTCCGTCGCGGTGCGGTCGCACAGGTCGGTCACTCGACCTCCGCGATCCGCGGCACCTTGAAGCGGTCGTCCTCGCGCTCGGGCGCGTTCGCGAGTACGTCCTCGACGCTCAGCGACGGCGTCACCTCGTCGGGCCGAAGGACGTTCGAACGCGGGATCGCGTACGCGGTCGGGGGCACGTCGTCCGCCGCCACCTCCCCGACCTTGGCCGCGTGCTCGAGGATCGCGCCGAGCTGGTCGCGCAGACGCGCCATCTCCTCGCTCGTCAGTTCGAGCCGCGCGAGCCGCGCGACGTGCTCGATGTCGATCTCGACCGGCATGTGGGCGAGTCTATCGGCGTGCCGGAACGACCTCGCCGCGAGCGATGTTGCGGAACCGCGACGAACCTGTGGCGTCCGGGCCGTCGGCGTTGCGAACGGGACGTCGCCCGTCGATGCTCGTTCGCATGATGCCGCTCGAGATGACGATCGCGTTCTCGCTCATCGGGATCGGGGCCCTGATCGCCGCGGGCGCCGGTCTCCGCCTGCCGCCGGGCGAACGGCTCGGGGCGCTCCTCGCGCTCGTGGCCGGGGGCGGGGTCGGCGTGGTCGCGCTGGCGATCGGAGGCTCCCTCACCGACGTCGACGGCGACGGCTCCGAGACGGTGTTCCTCGTCGCGTCGATCCTCGGCTTCGTCACCACCGCCCTCACGGTGGGGATCCTCGTGGCGGCCGCGCGCCGCAACCGGAGCGTCAGCGACCGAGACGTCTGAGGAACTCGGCCTCGTCGATCATCTCGACGCCGACCTCCTCGGCCTTCGCCGCCTTCGAGCCGGCGTTCTCGCCGACCACGACGAACGAGGTCCTCTTCGAGACGCTCGAGGCGACCTTCGCGCCGGATGCCTCGGCGGCGGCGGCCGCCTCGTCCCGCGACATCGACGCGAGCCCGCCGGTAAGGACGATCGTCATCCCCGCGAGCGGCTGCTCACCCTCGGGCTCGACGGGAACGTCGTCCTCCACGCGCACGCCGGCCCCGCGGAGCTTCTCGAGGAGCGCCCGGTTGTCCTCGTCGGCGAACCACGCG
>DASPIF010000447.1:0-3351 GCA_035629255.1 Actinomycetota bacterium
CGCAGGATCGGGTGCGCGACCTCGCGCGTCTCGCCGGCGAGCTCGGGGATCGCGTCCGTCCAGACGAGCTGGTGCTGGACGGCGACGAGCGGGATCGGCACCCCCGCCATCGCCCCGACGGTCGGGCCCCAGATCCCTGCACAGATCAGGACGCGGTCGCACTCGACGTGACCGCGGTCGGTCTCGACACCGCGGACACGCCCGTCCCGCACGTCGAAGCCGGTGACGGTGACGCCGCCCTCGAACGTCACGCCGCGTTCCGACGCGCGCCGCGCCATCGCCTCGGCGAGCCGCACCGCCTTCGCGATCCCGTCGCTCGGGACGACGTAGGCGCCGAGGATCGTCGACGGGTCGAGCAGCGGGATGCGCTCGGCGGCCTCCGACGGCGAGATCAGCAACGTGTCCTCGAGCCCGTAGGACCGCGCGAAGCCCTGACGGCGCTTCAGCTCCTGCATGCGCTCGGGGGTCGTCGCGATCTCGATCCCGCCGACGCCGTACCACCCCGGCTCGCCGTCGACATCCAGGGTCGCGTAGAGCGCGACGGTGTCCTGCGCGATCCGGCACATCGTCCGCGAGCCGTTCGTCTGGAACACGAGCCCCGGAGCGTGCGAGCTCGAGCCGCCGGTCTCGAAGAGCGGGCCCTGGTCGAAGACCAGCACGTCGCTCACGCCGAGGTCCGCGAGGTGATACGCAGCGCTCGTCCCGACGATCCCCGCACCGACGATGACGGTCTCCGCTCGGTCGCGCATCCCCCTCATGCTGGGTGACCCGCGTTGCACAGACAAGCGCTGGGTTGCGAGTGCCGCAACTCAACTCGCCACAGGAGCTCGTTTCCACCGTCTGCGAGCGCGGTAGAAGCAGCGGAACGGACGAAGGGAGCCAGCGATGCCGGACAAGCGACCCAGCGTCAAGAACGAGAAGCAGTACGAGGCGCTCAAGGACAAGGGGATGTCGAAGGAGCGCGCGGCGAGGATCGCGAACGCACCCGGAGCGTCCAGCCGCGGTGGCAAGGCCTCCGGGAGCGGGAAGAAGCGCAACGCCACGAAGCAGGGCGGGACGACCGCGCAGAAGAAAGCGGCCGGCCGAAAGGGCGGCAAGGCGACGGCCAAGAAGTCCTAGCGGGCCCTAGGAGACGTCGATCACGATCGTCTTCAGCTCGGTGAGCCGGTCCATCGAGAACCGGCCACCGACGCGCCCGATGCCGCTCCGCGAGCCGGCGCCGCCGCCGAACGGGAGGTGCGACTCCCAGTAGTTCGTGCCCTCGTTCACGTTGACCCAGCCGGTCCGCACGTTCTCGGCGAACCGCAACCCGCGCCCGAGGTCACGCGTGAACACGGCGGAGAGCAAGCCGAACGGTGACCCGTTGACGAGCGCGATCGCCTCGTCCTCGCTCGTGATCGTCGAAACGGGCACGACCGGACCGAACGTCTCCTCGCGGGCGATCTCCATCTCCTCGGACACCCCGTCGAGGACGGTCGGCTCGAAGAACAGGTCGCTGCCGAACTTCGGGGCGCGCTTACCCCCCGTGACGATCGTCGCGCCGCGCTCGAGGGCCTCGTTGACGTGCTGCTCGGTCTTCGCGGCCGTCGGCTCGTTGTTCACCGGTCCCATCGTGGTCGCGTCGTCGAAGGGAGATCCCATCCGGATGCGTTCGTCGATGGCGCCCTGGAGCCGGCTCAGATAGTCGTCCTTCACGTCACGGTGGACGAGGAACCGCTCGCCGGCCGTGCAGCTCTGTCCCGCGTTGAGGAACGAGGCTACGAGCGTCGCCTCGACCGCGCGATCGAGATCGGCACGACGGGCCCGAACGTCTCCTCGCGCGCGATGTCCATGTCCTCGGTGACGCCGTCGAGCACCGTCGGCTCGAAGAACAGGTCGCTCCCGAACTGCGGGGCGCACTTACCCCCCGTGACGATCGCGGCGCCGCGCTCGAGCGCCTCGTTGACGTGCTGCTCGGTCTTCGCCGCGGTCGGCTCGTTGTTGACAGGGCCCATCGTGGTCTCGTCGTCGAACGGCGATCCCATCCGGATCCGCTCCTCCATCGCGAGGCGAAGCCGCGCGAGGTAGTCGTCCTTGACGTCGCGATGGACGAGGAACCGCTCGCCGGCCGTGCAGCTCTGTCCCGCGTTGAGGAACGACGCCACGAGCGTCGCGTCGACCGCTCGATCGAGATCGGCGTCCTCGAGGATCACGAGCGGCCCGTTCCCGCCCATCTCGAGCAACAGTTCCTTCCCCGCCGCGCGCTCGGCGACCCGATGGCCGGTCGCGATCGAGCCGATGAACCCGACCGTTTGCGTCCCCGGGTTGCTCGCGATCTCGTCCCCGACGACCGCCCCGGGTCCGGTGACCATGTTGACAACGCCGCTCGGCAGGTCCGCCGCTTCGAGGCACTCGGCGAACCGAACGGCGCAGATCGACGTCGACGGCGCGGGCACCCACACCACGGCGTTCCCGTACGCGATCGCGGGCGCGAGGATCTCGCCTGGCATCGTGTACGGCCAGTTCCACGGGCTGATGATCGAGACGACCCCGCGCGGCACCCGTTGGAGGAGCACGCGCTTGTTGGCGTCGACGGACGGCGGCAACAGACCTTCCATCCGGACCGCGTCGGCGGCGGCCATCTCGAAGTACCCGATCAGCTCCTCGACCTCGTCGTAGGCCTCGGCCCGCTTCGGCTTGCCCTGATCGAGCGCGAGCGTGTGCGCGAGGTCCTCCCGGCGCTGGTCGATCGCCGCGGCGACGCGCTTCATCGCGGCGGCGCGATCGAAGGCGCTCCGACGTCCCCATGCCGGCGCGGCGTCGCGAGCCGCGGCGATGGCGTCCCGCGCGTCGTCGCGCGTGCCCTCGGGGACCGTGCCGATCACCTCCCCGGTGGAGGGGCTCGTCGCGTCGAACGTCGCGCCGCCGGACGCATCGGTCCACCGGCCGCCGATCCACATCCGGACGTGCTCGCTCATCGATCGTCCTCCGAACGCGACGGGGCGGCCCCCGCTGGGCCGCCCCGTCACACGCGCTGGTGCCGAACTACGACGCCGCCGGGAGCCAGGCCTGCCAGACGTCCGGGTTGGCGTCGATCCACGCCTGCGCGGCCTCCTCGCCGTCCGTCCCCTCCTGGATCGCGAGGGCCACCTCGTTCTGGTCGTCCGCGGTCCACGAGAAGTTCGACAGGAACTCGAACGCCGCCGGGTCCTTGGACTCGAGCTCCGCGCTGAAGGCCTTGTACAGCACGTCGTCCGCGTAGTCGCAGCTGTAGCCGATGGCCTCGGGGTCGTTCAGCGCGATGTCCGCGCACTCCTCGGTGTACTCGGGGAGCTCGACCTCGACGAGGTCGTACTTCGCGTTCGCCCACTG